>CAYSUV010000041.1:0-8437 GCA_964434275.1 Hadarchaeota archaeon (SeqCode)
GTCCCACTCTGAGTTACGATAGACAAGGGACCCTCTTTCGTTATTAGAGGCCATGTTGCGCATAAGCCATTTGAGGTGTTGTTTATTCCTTGACAATTGGGTCCTAGTATTCTAATTCCCATTTCGTCTGCTATTTCTAGCACTTCTTGTTCGAGCTCTTTTCCTTCTTCATCGTATTCGCTGAATCCTCCGCTAACTATGATGGCGTTTTTAACGTTGTTTTCTTTGCATTGTTCTAGTATTTCCGGAACTTTTCCTGCTGGAATGACTATTACGGCCAGTTGAGTTTTTTTAGGTGCTTCTTCGAGGGAGGAGTAGCACTTTAATCCAAGGATTTCCTCTGCTTCTGGATTTACAGGGTATATTTTTCCTTTGAAATCTGCTTTTTTTAGGTTCTTTACGATAACGTGTCCTAGTTTTTCTTCTTCACGAGATGCTCCGACTACAGCCACGCTGTTAGGTTCGAACAGTTTTCTAATCGTCATTTTGTTGGCCACCTTGTGTCTATATTTAGTTCCAATCTTTTGTCAATTTCAGGTGCTTGTTTAATTGCTTCTTTTAAGATTTTTTCCTCATTTAGAGTTTTCACTTCGCCGTCCTCCATAACTATGTTCCCGTCTATTATAGACGTTTCCACGTTTCCACCATGTCCTGTGTAAACAAGGTTAGATATGGGGTTTCTGACCGGAGCTGAATGGACTTTATTAAGATTTACGACAATCAAGTCGGCAATCTTCCCCTTCTCCAACGAACCCAAATCGTTTCCCCATAAGGTGCTTCTCGCTCCGTTGATAGTGCTCATCTCTAAAACCTTTTCAGCTGGTAAAACTGTGGGGTTCTTCAACCGTCCTTTATGAATAAGAGCAGCTAACTTCATCTCCCGAATCATATCATAATCATCATTACTGGGGCCTCCATCGCATCCTAAAGCTACATTTACGCTTGAATCGATCATTTCAGGAATTGGTGCTATTCCGGATCCTAGCTTGAGATTACTGGCAGGATTATGGCTTATAGTGCAATTGTTTTTCCGCAGTATTTTGAAATCTTTTTCTGGCACCCAGACTCCATGAGCATAAATAACGTTTTCCCCCACAATATTACAGTGCTCCATAAATTCCATTGGGGTCATACCAAATTCGTTTTTCATGTATCTTACATCGTCTTTGACTTCGGCCAAATGAATGGTCATGCCTGTCTCATGTTCCTTCGCTTTTCGCGAAGTTTTTCTGTAAAAGTCTACAGTAGCACCACCTGGAGTTCTGAGACCGTACCAAATGTGGATTCTATTGTTGGCGTCGCCATGCCATTTTTGAATCAGTTTTTCTGTCTGCTTCAGTGTTTTTTGACCCTCTTCTCTCATACATTGGGGAATTGCATTCTTTTGGTCGGCATAATCTGGTTTGTTCATAAGCGATTTAGAAACGGCTCCTCTCATCCCTGACTCTTTAACAGCTTCTATCATTTCTTCGATATATTTCCAATGAAGCAAAGCTTCAACGAAGGTGGTAGTTCCTGACTTTATCATTTCTAAGGCACACAATTTTGCGCTAAGTTTTCCGTCCCCTTTTTCATATCCAATTCCTTGAAGAGGTAAGACTCTTTCGTTAAGCCAAGGAACTAAAGGAAGATCATCAGCACACGCTCTAATTAGAGCCTGACCCAAGTGAACGTGAGTATCTACTAGTCCTGGTAAAATAATTTTATTTTTGCAGTTTAGCTCTTTATCTATTGAGTAGTCTTTTTTTATTCGATTGGTTTTTCCAACATCAATAATCTCGTTACCGTTTATTGCCACTGAGCCATTTCTTATCACTTCTCTTTCGCCGTTCATAGTTACAACTGTGCCGTTTGTCAGAGCTATTTTAACCATGATACCAACCAGAACTTTGAATATCTATGAAACTGGCATGATGTTTTAATTTTTCTAGAGGGTCATGAAAATCGGTTTCAAGGAGCCTCTAGAAATTTATGATAAAGTAGAGGATTCGGACCATATTTCGAATAAGTGTTGAATAAAGGAGAAGTTTTTGAGGGGTAAAAACAAAGATAAAAAAGAAAAACCTATCTTATGGAGGTGAGTATTTTGGTAACTCTGGTATGTCCACACTGCGAAAACAAGTGGGAGTACTCCGGATTTGAGAGGAAGCCGCAATGTCCAGAATGTAAAGAACAAGTTGAAGTCAGGAAAGATATCGACTGGGAAACTTCAGGATCTTACTTTGCAAAAGTCTATTCCAAAAAATAGATTCCAACACTATACTAAAACTTCTAATAGGGACTAGAAATCTTTTCTCCCTTTTAAATTATATTTTATTAAGTTAGATCTGGCGGATTGTATTGATACTACCGCTCCAGGAATTTCAGGTTTTTCTGACAGTTTAAGCACGGCGTTTTCAATGTCTTCTATAATCATATCAAGATCTAAATCCCCCTTTTCTTCCGACAAAGGTTCTAAATTTTTCTTAATTTCTTTCAAAAGTAAAATCCCTTGCTCTATATTTTTTGTTTTCGAGCTACTGGCTCCGCTTTTAATCATTTCTTCTGCTTTTAGTAAATCATCAAAGACTTTTTCTAAAGAAACGAGTCCTTTTTTTCTTTTTTCACCCATCATTTTACTTTGATATTTTTATATGCTTTAAAGAAACGGTTTTTCCGGTTTAGAAAATCTTTTCGTAATTATCGGTTGATTTTGTGCAGTGTTTTTATTTTTTCTTTCTGAGTTGAAAAACTTTCAAGGGCTAATAAATATTTACTTAATAGAAAGAGTATTTTTGATGAAATGGTAGAAATTATAGTTGCTGGAAGATCGAATGTTGGAAAATCAACTATAATCAGACAGTTGACTGGTAGAGATGTAGATGTAGGTAAACGTCCAGGGGTGACACAAGATTTTGAGAGTGTTGAACTTGGTAAGAACTTAGAAATATTGGATCTTCCAGGTTTTGGGTATATTGCGGGTTTGAGCGAAGAGAAGCAGGATGAAATAAAAACTAAGATTGTCCATTATCTTGAAAAAAATAAAGATAGGATATTATTAGCAATTCAAGTCATCGATACGACAAGTTTTCTAGAAATCGCAGACAGATGGGAAAATAGAGGTCAGATTCCTGTGGATATTGAACTTTTTTCTTTTTTGGAAGAATTAGAATTGTCCCCTATAGTTGCAGCCAATAAAGTCGATAAGATTAAGAAAAGCAAATTGGATGAGAAACTGGATGAGATTTGTAAAAAATTAGGTTTGGATCCTCCTTGGAGACAATGGTTGGATATTATTGTCCCTGTATCTGGGAAAACGGGCAGGGGTATAAGTGATTTGAAAGACCTTGTGAGGGAAAGGTTTAGGGACGCGGATGAAGATGAGCTTTTGAGATATCTTTAACTTTCCAATAAAGAACCGATTTTGTTTTTTCGGAAGTCTTTGTCAGTTGTGAAGATGAGCACGTTGATTAGTATTAGGCTGATAAATCCAGCAGCTCCAGTTACACCGATAAGGAGTTCGTTTCCTCCTTTCACTAAAAGTATTGAAATTCCTGCTGTTCCGTTTATCGTACCATGCATGATTGCGGCCGTTAGAACTGACTTGCTTTTGATTCGAATATAGCAAAATATAGGAGTGAGTAGAACAGCCCAAATAGTCATCATGAAAACCCCTGTAATGGGGTATAGCGGATAGTTATGACCCTGCAAAATTAGAGGGGCATGCCAAACACCCCAAATAACTCCGATGATTATAGATGCTTTCCAAAAATTCATATAATCGAATTCTTTCAAAAGAAGACCCCTCCAACCTAACTCCTCCCCAAAGGCTGCAATCGCATTAATCGTTATACCGGCGAAGAGGCCTTGTATTAGAACTATCCAAATTGGGTGGATTGGGAGGTTTTCTAGTTGGGTTTTAATTTGTTGGATTTGTTCTGGCGTCATCAAACTTTCTAGATTTTCTAAAAATCCTGACATTTCTGGAGCGAAATTTATTCCGGGGAAAAGTAGACTTATCCCGAAGGTGAGAAAGGCTATCATTGGGGGAAACAACCATGCTATCACCCACCATCTGTTAAGATTGAATGAGATTCCTAGAGGTTTTTTGAGCGGTTCATTGTAGATTAATTTTTGAGTTATAATTGCGGATATCATCGGTACAAACATTATACCGACAGCTACTATGCTTGATCTGAAGGTGTTCCATTGTCCACCTAGAAGATAGAATATTATTGCAATTGCCCAGCTGATGCCGAAAGTTATCCCGATGAAAGTAGCAGGTCTTTTCAACCTTTCACGCAAACTTATTCTCCCTTTCGTTTTTCTAACTCAAATTTTGTAGGTGATTGAATCATTTTTCTAATGATTTTTTCGAAGTCTAGGTTTGTTTCTTTCCCATTTCTTAGATTGTGAACCGTTTTTAGAACTTCTAATCCGATTTTGATTAGATCTTTTTCTAACTTCTTTTTTGTTTTCCTATCTACGTGTACGGATTCTCTTTCTCTTGCTTCGGCGATAATTGCTAAGAGAGCCCCGACTATGATGTTTTCTTTTCTTTCCCCTTCGTAAAAATCTCTCAAGATGGTATAAACTGAAAACTCCATTGAGCTAGATAAGGCACCCATACGTCTATAGGATTTTAATTTCGGTTCCATCTTCTCTTTAGATGGGGAGATATGAGGGGTTTCTTTAAAGTATAGATCGTCCTTAACATGCCCGAGACCTGTCCAAAGTTCTTCCCCTAGTTTGTATCCAAACTTTTCAGAAATAGCAACTATCACAGGAATTATTTCAGGATTAGTGAGGGAAGGATATTCAGACCCTACTACTGCTTCAGTAGTACTTTCGTCTCTAATAGATCCAGTACTCACCACAATATCTCCTGCCTTAATATATGACTGGAGCGCACCGGCAGTTCCAAGTCTAAGTAAAGTCAAAGGACCATCAGCAGCCTCGATAACCTCCGGAAGGATGATAGCCGTGCTTGCAGGCCCCATACCCGTCGGTAGGGCAGATATTGGAATATTTTTGTATTCTCCATTAACGATAGTCAGACCGCGGTCTCCAGTTTTTTTCTCAACGTTTTCTAAATATCTGGTTATTTTTTTGACCCGCCCCGGTGAACCGGCTGATAAGATGTTTGGGTTAATATGGTCAGTTTCAAGGTGGTATTCTTTCCCATTTTCCGTCTTGAAAGTTATCGAGGTCATTTTCGTTCTTATATTTGGAAGTGATAGGGTTAAAAAATGTTGAAATTTGATATGTTAGGATTTTTGTTCGTTTTTATCTAATTTTCATAAGGGTCTAATTTGGATTTATTTGTGCCTGATAGTGTTTTGATCGATATTGGGGGGATTTCGGAGATTTATTATCCAAAAGAGGCTTGTGGATTATTGATTGGGGGGAGGGGTAAGGATAAGGTTTATGTGAATGAATTTCGTGAAGCTATTAATATTTTTGATTCTTCAAGGTCTTTCAAGATCAGCCCTAGACTGGTATTTTCCGTATTAAATGAGTTAGAAGAAAAAGAAGAATTAGTTGGATTTTTTCATTCTCATCCGAACATGTCTCCGTATGTTAGTTCTAGGGATAGGAAATTCATGAAGTTATGGAAGGATAAAATCTGGATAATAGAGGGAACTGATTCGGAAGGGAAAATAGAGGCGATTAGAGGGTATAGAAAAACCGATAATGAGATGAAAGAAATGGAGATTAAACTAGATTAATCGTCAAATCATCATCGGCCAAGTATAGGTTAGGAGGAATAAATTTGGTGGAAAAGGCGTGAAGATTGACACCTTTTCTTTTAGCTTCAGTTAGGAGATCGGCGAATTTCGGGTCGACCTTTCTGAAAGGTTGGAAAGTTTCAGAATCTTCTCTTTGAACTACAAAAACTACATGGTTATCCAATCCCTCACTCTCCAATCCGATCAAACTCCTCAAGTGCCTCCTTCCTCTTTTAGTCGGACTGTCCGGGAATTTAGCGATGCCGTTTTCTACGTGTGTGCAAGATTTCACTTCTACAAAACCTCTCTTGCCACTGCTTATCTCTCCTAAGAGAAAGTCGGCTCTGCCTTGATCTGGGAGGGTAGGTTCTTGGGAGATAAGAGAATATTTTTCAAATCTTTCAATTAAACCCTTCTTCAAAATCTTAGAAAATACTGAATTTGCAAATACCGACTTAACCGTAACGTAAATATCGTCTACCTTAATAGCAAATGCATCATATCCAGTCTTTCTATCTTCCTTCGCCACCTTTTTACAAAGAACTATTCTACCAGGTGAGAGAACAGTAGTTAGAGCTCCAGGATTCGCTAAATAAACTTTCTTTTTTCCATCCTCAAACTCAACCTTGAGAATAAAGCGATTTGGTCTGTCGATGATTTCCCCTTTTTTCAAAGGGTCTAAAATTTTGAGAATCCGCTTTTCCATATTTGGTCATTTTTAATCAAAATTCTAATTCAGATATTTATTCAATTTTTCTTCGAGCTTTTCTTGTGGAATTAAGCCAATTGTTTTGTCTATTGGTTTTTCGTCTTTTACGAAAAGCAAAGTTGGAATGCTTGAAACGCTAAATTTTTTAGTTATCCTTCGGTTTTTATCGATGTTTATTTTCCCAAAAACCACTTCCCCGGCATATTTTTTGGCCAATCTTTCAATCAAGGGTTTCATAGGTTTACAGGCGGAGCACCATTCAGCGGAAAAATCTATTACCACGAAAGGGTATTTTTTTGTTATTTTTTCGAAGTTTGAGTCTGTGATTTTTAGAGGGCTTTCGGGGTAGTTCTTCTTTTTTCCTTTTTTCATTATTTCTTCCATTTTTTCTTCTTTAAGACGTTCTAGTTCTTCGTCTTTTTCCATTTTTTTACCTCCTTTCTATCAGTTCTTGTCCATTGGAAAGTTGTTTGTAGACTACTTCTCTCATCAGGTTACAAGCTTCGACTACTTCAGGGTAGGCTACTTTGTAATAGACGTTGGCTCCGTCCCTTCTGTTTTCTACTAGGTTTCTTTTTCTTAGTTCGGCGAGATGTTGGGATAGGTTTGCTTGTCTTACTCCTACTTTGGATACCAGTTCACTCACTGTTTTTTCTTCTTCTTCCAGTTCTTCTAATATTCTTAGCCTAGTAGGATTTGAGAGCATTTGGCAAAGGTCTGCGTGGATTTTGTATATTTCTTCTTTATCGTTATCTTCCATTTTCTCGTATTCAAATATTCGAATATACTTATTTATTCTTTTTGGTAGGTCAAGATTAGAGTTATTTATCCACTTAAACAATTACACTGTTGGTTATGTGAATGGAAGAATATGATGCAATAGTAGTAGGGACAGGTTCGGGGATGAACATTGCATCACGAGCGGTTGAAGATGGACTAAAAGTAGCGGTAATTGATAGGGATCCACCTGGGGGAACTTGTTTAAACCGGGGTTGTATCCCATCCAAGGTTATGGTTTATCCGGCAGATGTGATTCAAGATGCTAAGCACGCAGAGACCTTGGGGGTTAATTTCTCGGAACCTGAAATCGATTTTAAGAGGATAATGGAGAGAACTCGAAAAATCTATTTGGCTGACAGAGAACAAATGAAAAGCAGTATAGAAGAAACCCCCAATCTGGATTTCTACAATACTGTCGGAAAGTTTACTTCGGATTATACCATGGATGTAGCTGGAGAAAAGATTGAGGGGGATAAAATATTTCTTTTTTCTGGGTCCCGTCCTCTAATCCCTCCAATAGAAGGACTTAAAGAAATCGATTATCTTACAAATCGAAATATTTTCGATATAAATGAAAAACCTGAAAGTTTAATCATCGTTGGAGGGGGGTATATAGCAGTTGAGTTTGCTCATTTCTTTTCAGCAGTAGGAACGGATGTGACGGTGTTGGAACAATTGGATAGGTTAATGTATCGACAGGATCCTGAAATTTCTGACCTTTTGGAGGAAAAGTTATCTGAAAGAATGAATATCCTGACAAATTATGAAGTTACTGAAGTAGGTGAGAAAAAGGGGGAGAAGCACGCTATCGCAAAGAACACAAAAGATGAAGAAGAAATTGAAGTGAAGGGTGAAGATATACTTATAGCTACAGGGAGAAGATCAAACGCGGATTTATTAGAAGTTGAAAACACTGGAGTGAAAACAAACGATAAAGGCTGGATAATAACCAACAAAAATCTGGAAACAACAAAGGAAAACATTTGGGCAGGTGGAGATGCCACGGGCAAACACATGTTTAAACATGTAGCGAATTATGAAGCTGCTGTAGTTTGGCACAATGCTTTTTCCGATCACGAAATGAAAGTTGACTATCATGCGATTCCTTCAGCAGTTTTTACGAGACCTCAAATCGCTTCAGTAGGACTAACTGTCGAAGATGCCAAAGAAGAATATAATAATGTTTTGGTGGGGAAATCAGAATATCAAGATACGGCAAAAGGATATGCTATAGGAGAAG
>CAYSUV010000042.1:0-8430 GCA_964434275.1 Hadarchaeota archaeon (SeqCode)
CTCTTATTCTCCCTATCAACTTCTTATCTTCGAAGGCGATGTTTGCTTTTTCTCTAACTTTTCGCAATAGTTCTGGACCGCTCAGATTTATTTTTACGTTTTCTTTGTCCGCCTTGCGGAATATTATTCTTGGAATATCGTGAATATCTACTTCTTCATCAATTTCGAACTTTTTAGGTGATTTGATTAGTTCAGCGATTTCTAGAGTTTTTTCTGATTTTTTGATGTTTTGTTTTGCGTTTTTTTCGATTACGCTTATATTTGATCTTGTTGTGTCCAATTTTTCCGCTATTTCGCTTTGTGAGTAACCTTCTTCTCTTAATTCTAAGATTTTCTTTTGTTTGTCGGTTAGCCAGCTTTTTTTAGACATATTTCGCACTGTTGATAGATGTGTTTAACTTTTCTTGAATATCTTCTGTGATTCTTTCCACTAAAAATTAATAATTGCTGATTGGATTCATTAGCTTCTAAAACCGAGTTCTATTAAAAAATGGGTGTGAAAATAAGTATAATCTAATTTTTCTGGCGACATTCTAATAACTTTCAGTTTGACTATTGTCTGCGAAGGGTCTTAATCTAAATTAATGGGAAGTAGAATACTCTCCTCTTTCCTAATAAAATAAGGGAAAAGTAATTTTTAGAAATTGGTTTTCTGCGAATCACTTTACTTTTCCGCCGACTTTTTTTCCTAACTTTTTAGCTTCTTTTAGTTCTTCTTCGGTAGGTTTACCTCTGAATTTTGCCACTGGTTTTACTAATTCCCAGTCCATATCTTTTGCGATTGATTCCATTCGTTCTGTTGATCCGCCGGACCAACCGTAAGAACCGAATATACCCATAACTCTGTTTCTTAGTTTTTTTCTTTTTGCCATGGTAAGGAACTGGTCTACTGGTGGGAATATTCTTGCATCATAGGTTGGGGATCCTACGATGAGTCCTTTTCTTCTCCAAGCTTCGGAAAGTAAATAACTGAGATGTGTTCTTGAAGCGTCTAAGATTTCTAATTTTTCACAACCGCTAGCTTTTACGCCTTCGGCAACGGCTTCCATCATTTCTTTGGTATTACCATACATAGAACCGTATACGATGGTTACACCGTTCTCACCTTCAACTCTACTAAATTTATCATAAAGCTCCACTATTTTCTCCACATCACTTCTCCAAACCGGGCCATGTGTGGATGCTATCATTTCAACATCTAAATCGCTCAATTTGTCAAGTGCAGACTGAACGGCTGGACTATACATTGCGACGATATTAGCAAAATATCTTAGGACTTCACTCTCAAATTCGTTGCTCTGATAATCTACATCGTCATTGAATATACTCCCTTCAAGCGCTCCGAATTTACCGAAAGCGTCTCCGGAAAAAAGCAACTTATCGGAGGGGATATAAGACATCATAGTTTCCGGCCAGTGAACGAAAGGTGTTTCGAAGAATTTTAGAGTTCTTTTGCCTAGGTCTAGTGTGTCTCCGGTTTCAACGGTTCTGGTGTTTTTAGTGATTCCGAAAAAGTTTTCGAGGAAGCCTGTGGCTTTTTCGGTTAGGATTATTTTTGCATCGGGGGCTATTCTTCGTAATGTGGGTAGAGCTCCGCTATGATCTGGTTCGTAATGATGTGTAATTATGTAATCTATGTCGCTAGGTGTGGCGATTTTGTCAATGTTTTCCAATAATTTATCTTCATAAGAGGTTTTTATCGTGTCTACCAGGGCGAGTTTTTCGTCATCTATGAGGTATGTGTTATAACTGATTCCGTTTGGTATCGGCCATGTCCCTTCGAAAAGGTCGGTTGTTCGGTCGTTTGCTCCTACCCAATAAATATTGTCTTTGATTTCGATTGGGTTCATTTTTATTACCTCCTTTTTAGTAATTGGGTAGTTTTTGGAGATATTAAGGTTTAATTTTTTTAGGTAGAACCTAACTTATTGTTTATGATGATTTCCGGATTAGACTTGACAGAAAAAGAGGGTCATTATCTGAAGTTTATCTATAGGAAACAGATAGAAGAATCGGAGGATGTCTCAACCTCATCCCTAGCGAACCACTTTGAGGTTCGCCCGCCTACCGTCACTGAGATTTTGAAAAAACTGGATAATAAAGAAGTTCTAAATTATGAATCTTATCGAGGCGTAGAGTTAACCGAAAAAGGAATTTCTATGGGGAAAGAATTACTCAGAAGACACAGACTCTTAGAACTTCTCTTCTCCAAACGTTTCGGGTTCGATCCGCAAGAATCTTGCTTTGAAGCTTCCAAGATCGATCTTCACATTTCGAAAAAACTGACGAATTCAATATGTAAACACTACGACCATCCACAAAATTGTCCATGTGAGAAAAAAATATACCCAAATTCAGAACGTGAATAGGTGTAAATTTTGAATTTTTTACACATAATCAAACACTCGATTCAAATCATTGGATTAGTCTTTGTATTGATGGTGATAATAGAGTATATTGAACTAAGAACACGAGGCAAGATCAAGGACTGGTTAGGAAAGAGTAAAGGACGACAATATCTAGCTTCATCTGCACTCGGCGCTTCACCCGGTTGCGCAGGAGCTTTCGGAGCCGTAACCTTGTACACTCACGGATTTCTGAGCATAGGATCAATAACTGCAGCGATGATAGCAACTTCGGGTGATGGAGCATTCATAATGCTTGCAGAGTTTCCAAAAGTAGCCCTTATACTATTTTCGATACTTTTCGTAATCGGTATAGCGGGAGGTTTTCTAACAGATAATATCGCAAATAAGCTAGGCATTCAAAAATGCGAGCAATGTCGGATAAAAACGCATTTGACGGAAGATCGAGAACCTATAAAACTAACATTAAAACACTTTTTTGAGGAACATGTTTACCAGCACATAGTCAAAGATCACCTGCCGAAGATAACGCTTTGGGTGGTAGGTGGGTTATTAGCGATCGAGTTCCTAAAAGCGCAAATCGGGTTAGTATCAATACTTCAAGGTATACCGATACTGGTTCTACTATTCGCGGCAGTGATAGTTGGATTAATCCCCGGATCTGGCCCCAACATTCCTTTTGTATTGTTATTTTCCCAGGGAGCAATCCCCTTCTCAGTCTTACTTGCAAATTCTATAGTCCAAGACGGTCACGGTCTTTTCCCATTGCTTTCTTTTACGGTTCGAGATTCTCTGATCGTGAAAATTTTCAACGCAGGCTTCGGATTGATTATCGGATTAACAGTTGTTTTACTGGGTTGGTAATGGTAACTTCGAATTTGCCTGGGGTTGCCGGGTTAAAAATTTTTGAAGGGGATTACTCACTCAACTAGAATCTCTATACTTCAGTACTCAACAACATCTGGTCATTCGGAGTCCAGATCACTGTGAAAGAGTCTCCAGAGCTGACGCTTTTTGTGAGGTTGTCGAACACTAAAATGTCTCCAACAACAAAATCAATGTTTTCACGAGATTCTGATTTTGCATCATCGTAAGGTGTTCCGTTAGTTGTTAAAGTTGCCACATTTTCTCCTTTCAATGATTGACCATTTAACCGTACATCTACTTGATTAGGCACGAAGTTGTCATCATCTGTCAGTCCGAAGGCCTTTAGTAAATCGTCTCCTCCATTGTGTGAGAGTGTTATCGTAGTTGTATCGGGTGACAGGTCGTCAACGCCAATCCTTGCATTTTTTGGTGCTTGGGGTGTTCCTCCGCTGAGTCCTGCTGCGAGTACTCCTGCAATTACCATTACTAGGCCGATTAGTACGATGGTTGCTACCATTGGTGATAGTCCTTTTTGTTCCATTTTTTTACCTCGTAGTTATTATTCTGTTGATGTCGGTTTTTAAACATCACGATGTGTTTATCAGGTTTTTTTATCGTAAATGATAATTAGGGTTGAGAAATCGTCATTTTTTTTAAATAACGGTGGCTTTTTCTTTAATTTAGTCTTTAAAACGGCATTAGTGAGAGGATTAGGTCAGGGTATGCGAATGCGAACCAACCTATCACGACCATGATTAATGAGTGTTTTATCCCCACTATCGGGTCTCCGCTCGAAAATTCTCCTGCGACTACTCCGGAGAGAGCGCCTTGCAACAAAATAGCGTGCCGGAATAATCTTTTAATCAGATCTCGGTTAAGGCCGGAAAGTCCTGGTCCGATACCTCCTCCTCCGGGTATTCCACCTCCGCCTCCACCGGCTTGGGGGAGTGCTTCTAAAAACCCGTGGATTATACCTATTCCGCTAAGTAAGAAGACGAAAAATATCATGTATACTATAATAACATAGGTAAACGAGACATTTGCCCTTTCCCTTTTCAAAGTAATTTCCATACTAACATCCCTAGTCAAAACATTCAAAACATCTGAAATATTGGCCGTTGCTTTTGCGGCTCTCTCCATAACTGTCACTATTCTGGACAAGAAACCACTTCTAATCCTTTTCTCCATATTGGAAAGGGCTTCAGTAGTAGTGCTTCCCCAAGTAATATCTCTTTTAATCTCCTGAATTTCGGAGGCGAGCTTGCCAAACCTGTTCGGACTAGTTGCCTTGATAGCTCGAGGAGGAGAAAGACCTGAAGTAACAGCATCCGAAATAGATCTTAAAAAGTTAGGCATCGCTTCCATAATTTTTCCCACCCTTCTACGCCTCTTCTCGTAAAAGAGAGCGAAAGGACCTGAACAGATAAGCCCGCTGAAAACAGCAATAGTGGTATAGTCCATCACACCAATCAACAGTTGGAATCCTGCGAAAACGACGGTTGCAGGAATCGTGATCCACAAGATATCATTGGGGCGGTCAGTGAATGATTTTATAGGGGAGGTTAGAACCGTTTTCATTTTTCTCTTGGTCAGTTCTAAATAGTCGGAAAAAGTCGGTTCTTCACCTTTTGTAATTTCTTCTAACATTCCCTTCCTCTCTTTTTCCGGTAAAGCTCTAGAAATCCTATCGACTAACAGAATGAAAAGTAAAGAACCAAACGGAATACCCATATATACGATGATTTTAACCGGAAACATAGGGAGAGGTTGCAACATAGACATCGGAATCCAAACAACAAGCATCAAATAAGGACCCAACCCAAGACCGATTACATATATCTCGGCGTAAAGCGCTAATTCTTCAAAAGCTCTCTTTTGATCTTCTTCAGCCTCTTCATAATACTTTTCCGCTCTTTCCTCCAAAAACTCCCCGATGTTAGCACCGGTCTCCACGACAGAGGCTAAAGGCTCCAAAAATTCTTTAAACTCAGTTGATGGAGTATCCTGAGCCACGTTAATAATAGCTTCAGAAGGACTATGCCCAAAATAATCCACATTTCTAATGATTGCCTGAGCTTCTCTAGCGATTTCTCCGTACTCGTCCTCTCTTTTCGCCAAAGCCCTAAATATTTCGATTGGTCCTGCTCCTCCTTTACTCATTGCTAACAGAAAAGCAGTTGCGTGCGGTAAAGCAGCTTCAATTTTTTCTGCTCTCCCATCGGCTATCATGACAGGGAAGTAAAGAAAGAATTGGTATAATCCGAATCCGCTCCCTATTGCTATCCCGGCTGATATTCCTATACTTTGTAAAAGCGGGAACAATCCTAAATATTTCCAGAGTATGAAGAAGGTAAATCCGCCGAAAAAGACGCCTAGCAGGATGGAAAGAGGAGCGTAGGTACCCAAGTATTCTTCTGGTGTTTTGGCTATTCGTGCTTTTCTCAAATTCTCTCGGAGGTTGGAATTATCACTGCCTTGGAATAATCCTTTTAAAATTCCGTCCATTCTCTTGGCTCTCCTTTTGAGTGTCTATGTGATTTCTTCCAAGATTTTATCAGGGTTATAGTAGTATTGTCTAATTGTTGATGCAATTTCTCCATACGAAGTAATATCATTATTCGCCAAATAACTTAGCACTCTTTGTCGATTCTTCAGTTCTCTATTAATATCTCTTTTATCTAATCCCTCATTTTCTTGTATTTCTCTTAGATGACTAGAATCTTCCCTCTTTTTGAAAACGTCTCCGGCTTTTTCCCAATCATAAATTTCGCCGATTCTAATATCACGAGTGTCAGGGTCCAGTCCAGTGATTTCTACAACCCTTTCGTTCCGACGGGCTCTTTTTCTCCCTATATTCGTGATTCTTTGAAGGCAAATAATATCCAAACCGGCGAACATACTCTTTGAAATATTCATCGGATCACCCTGTATTCTGTTCGCTGCTCTTTGAACCGATCCGGCATGCATCGTACAAAAAGCTGTATGACCTGTCGATATTGCTTGGAACATTGCTCTAGCTTCTATTCCTCGAACCTCTCCTACGATAAGTATCTCTGGTCTTTGCCGCATTGCGATTTTTACCAGTTCGTGCATATCTATCTCTTTTGCCCCTACTTCTTCCCTAGTGACGTTGGGCAACCAGTTTTCTTGGTATAAGGATAGTTCTCTAGTGTCTTCGATTGACACAATTTTCGCATCTGGCGGTATGAAGAACCCAAGGGCGTTTAGAGTAGAAGTTTTTCCACTTGCGGTCCCACCAATTATCATGGTGTTTTTACCGTGTTCAGATGTCAACCATAAGTATGCTAACATTTGTGGGCTGAAGGTGCCGTACTTTATCAAATCCACTGGAGTAAAGGTGCTCCCCATGAACCTTCTTATGCTAAACGAACTACCCCTTGTAGTCACTTCTGTTCCAAAGGTAGCCTGAACTCTCGAACCGTCTGGCAGTGAAGATTCTGCGACTGGTTCTCCATAAGAAAGATGAGATCCACTTTTCTCAGCCAATTGAGCAACGAAAGAGTCCAATTCATCGCCGAATTTTACATTAGTTCTGATGTTGTAGTATTTTCTATGATATAGGTAAATCGGGACGTTTTTACCGTCACACGAAATATCTTCTATATTTTTATCTTTGAGTAGAGGGTTTAGTTTGTTAAGGCCTAGATTGTCTCGTTTGATAAAGTATAGGAGTTTGTAAGCGGTTCGTGTTTCTTTTATCCCGTGACTTTTGATTACTTCTGCGAATTTTTCTTCGAGTACTTTTTCTTTTTCTCCCTCCTCTATATCTTCATAGGGGAGGATGTCGCGTAAACCGGTCCAAACATCTTGGAGAATCTTTTTTTCATCTTCGGTGAGAACCGGTTCGACTAGATGGTAACGGAATTCTCCGGTCTTTTCGTTACGTAAAATCACGGTGAAGTTAAACGGTTCTTCAATCCAATATCTTTCGACTTCGTCAAATTCTGACTTGCCTTCAAAAATAGAAATCGGACCGTCTTTTAAAGGATGGTAAGGATCAAGTCCGGGAACCTTCACTTCTTCGACTTCGACACCGTACTTCTCAACAAGCCGCCTCAACTTCTCCAAACCATCTGCCGGGTTCCACAACCTCTGAACCTCTAAATAAGTTTCAGGCTCACCTTTCTCTTCTTCAACCTCCGGGATAAACTCCTCATCAGGCTTAACCGGTTCAACTTCTTCAATATCTTCAAACTCTTCCTCACCCTCCTCCTCCAAATCACTTAAGAGCTTCCCGCCCTCACCTTCTGATACAGGCTCCGGAACTTCAGTCTCAATCTCCCTTTCGACCTCTCCACCTGTTCCACTCGCCCCCTCACCTTCAGCTCTAACAGACTCAGCCTCAAAACCACCCGTTTCTATAGGTCCTCCATTCATTTCCTCTATCTCCCCCACTTCAGCTTCTATACCAGGAGTCTCAAAAATCCCTTTCTCAATCTTCATTTCGGGAGTTTTTTGATCTTCAGAACCAATTTCCGTTTTATCAATTTTGGTCTCCATGTCCCCATCGGTCTCCTTGTAAATTTTTACCTTAATATCATCTCCAAGTTGTGAAAGCTCTCTAGCTTCCTCAAGCAATCTTTTATAATCTTTCTCGTCCAACGCTCTTCTCATTTCAAGCATTCTTTCTTCAGCTTCATCAACAAGTCCCGGCGTGTATTCTTCAGCCTCGTCGGCTCTAATCTCCCTCAACTTTTGAAAAGCAGAACTAATCGTATCCTTCAAAACTTTAGCCGCTCGCTCCATCTTCTCTTTCCTCTTCTCAGCACGTTCTCTAACCTTATCAGCGGCTTCTCTAATCTCATCAGAGATAGAAATAACCTTATCATAATCATCGGACTTATAAGCCTCTTCCGCTTCCAATAGCCAACTCTCAGCTTCCTCCGCCAACTCTTCCGGATACGAATCTGTTTTTATACCTTCCAACTTGTCGATAGCCTCCTCTAAGCCACTAACCAAATCCCTAAGAGATTCTAACTCCTCTTTTGCTTCAACTTGTGATGCAGAAGCCATACTTCCATATAAAAAGGGGAAATCCTTTTTAAAAAAGAATTTCGGCACTATTTTATCAATTGATAGACACTAAAAAATCAAAAAACAAAAAATTAAACCCCCTTGCTTGGGGGGTTTGAGGGTTTAGACTTCTTCTGTGAATAATGTTTGGTCTTGTGGTCCC
>CAYSUV010000043.1:0-8414 GCA_964434275.1 Hadarchaeota archaeon (SeqCode)
CCCATAGCGAATATGTTAATCGCGATTCCACTCACTATGTGGTTTGCACGCCATCTGATACACCAGAAAGCATGTAAGAGTCCGAATCCTCCTCCTACTATTATACCCCCAATTATTCCTACCCAAGGGTTTCCTGAAATGAAAGTTACCCAGGCGGCGCCTAGCGCTCCTAAGAGAGTGGTTCCTTCTACTCCTACGTTTATTATTCCTGATCTTTCTGAAATGACTTCACCTGTGGCTATCAGGCCGATAGGAGCGGCAATAATTAAACCGTTCTTGAGTGTGAATAGGGAGTTTATGTTTAGTTCTTCCATGAAATAGATAGTTCCTAAAATTATTGCGATTACTATGAGAATTTTGTAGAAGGCCTTAGGGATACTTATCGACTTATTCATTTTCCGTAACCCTCAGTAGAGTTTTTGCTTTTTTTATTAGTTAGAAAATTGTTTTTATAATGAGACATTTTTTGATTTTCCTCTGAAGTATTCCATTAGGCTAGGAACAATCACGAAGAATATTATAAGCCCTTCAATAACGATTGTGATATCATAAGGTATAGCAGTCACACGGTCGAGCCTCATAGTTCCTGCTCTTAGAGCTCCTAATAATAAGCTCGCAAATATCGCCCCGATAGGGTTTCCTCTTCCGATGAGCGCACCTGCAATTCCATCCCATCCGTATCCTGGAGAAAAGTGAGCGACAAACCTCCTAAGATTTCCTAAAACAACCCCCGCACCGGCAAGCCCTGCTAGAGCTCCGCCAAGGATGAATGAAAGAACCATGGATTTGTCCACATTAATCCCTGCAAATCTCGCTGCTTCCTGATTAGTTCCCACCACTCTCATCTCAAAACCAACTGTAGTGTTTTGCAATAAGTAAAAAATCGCTAACGCAGCGACAATAGCGATAATAAAGGCCACGGAAAGTTGTGAAGGGGATAATATTCGAGAAAGCTGAGCAGTACCGGGTATTGGAGGGGTCTGGGCAGCTTGTCTGGTCGGATCTTTGAAAGGCCCTTGTGGACTCACGAACCAGCTTGTTAGGTGAATTGCTACGTAGGATAGCATTAGACTGGTGACAAATTCGTTGGCGTCTCTCTTAGCTTTAAGAATACCTGGGATAAATCCCCAAAAAGCTCCCGCTCCTATTCCGAAAAGGATAGCCACTATCAAATGTACATACCGAGGGAGATTTAAAGCAAAACCGGCCCAGGCAGCTGCGAAAGCTCCTATGTAAAGTTGCCCTTCAGCTCCGATATTGAATAATCCAGACTTAAAAACTACTATGAATGCTAGAGATGTTAGTATGATAGGAGAGGAATGGGAAAGCCAAGTTCCGATTTCGAATTTCCCTGAAAAAGCTCCTTTGATCAAGCTTGTGTAAAGTATCATAGGGGAGTATCCTGCTAACCAGACTATTAATCCGCCAATTAAGAATCCTAAACCTATTGCTAGGAGGGTGTAACCTATCATTTTCCAGTTGATTTGGAATAGTCTTGTTTCAAAAAATCCGGACAGAGATTCAGTTTCTTCCGATTCGTTCAAAGTAAATCAACCATTTTAATTCTTTTTTCATTATTTAGAAGTTTTATTGGAGTTTTTGAAAAGTAAAAAAATAAAAAATAGGAAAAAGGTATTTTAGGACCGTTCAACTTATCCTTAGTCGGAATACCTAGCTCGCAGATTATGGATGTTGGATTTCAATTGTACCATTGCGTATACCTTCCACTGCGTTTTGAACTGACTGTATAACATTGTCCGGTATTTCAACTTCAGACTGACTTGCCCTGATGTACTTGCTAATGTTTTCATCTCCAACAGCTATTCCTGTTCCGAAACCTACGGCATTTTCAGACATTCCATAACTGATCATTCCTGACTTGAAATTATCATTCACCGCTCTCTTGATTTGATCGTGCACTGCTAAATCGACTCTCTTTAGCCCACTGGCTAAAATAACGTCTGCATGTTTAGGAACGCTCCAGGCTTGATCGACATCAGTTCCGATGGCCCATTTATTATTTTCTTCTTCGGCTGCTTGGAAAACCCCTAAATGCGATTTTCCTGCAGCACCATATATTATGTCTGCGCCTTCGTTATACATCGTCTCGGCCAAGGATTTACCTTTTGAAGGATCGTTCCACGCGCCTACATATCTGACCATAACATCTTCGTTCTCCATATTTTCATTGGCCCATAGAACTCCTTGTTTGTATCCCATGACGAATCTATTGATTAGAGTAATGTCCATTCCACCGACAATTCCTACCTTGTTAGTTTCTGTCATATTTCCGGCTACAACACCGCAGAGGAAAGCTTCCTCCCAATCGTTAAAGAGTAGAGATGCGACATTATTCTCACCTTGGGCTATGGCGTCTACGATTGCAAAGTCTTGATTTGGATAATCTGATGCCACATTATCTAATGTGGGTGCTTGGTCGAAACCTATGCATGTGATTAGGTCGTATTCTCCAGAAGCGGCGAAATCAGTTTGGTAACCTTCGTATTCGGATACGGATTTAGGTTCCACATAGTCAAGCGTTACGTTGAAATCTTCCACGGCTTCTTGGGCTCCCCAATAACTCTGATCGTTAAAAGATCTGTCTCCGAGTCCGCCGGTTGCGAGGATTAAGCCAATTTTTTCGTTTTCTTTGGCAGGTCCTGGTCCACCGCTTGTAGTTAAGTATATTCCAGCGCCGGCTATGATTACTAGAATAACAACTATTCCAATTGCAGCACCAGTAGATATTCCTTTAGTTTTTTTATTCATTTTTTCACCCTACTAAACAAATTCTCACAATTTTAATAAAATGATTGGTTTTAAATATATTTTCTACATCTTTTTTCTCTGCATATTTTCTATATATTTCCAATCACATTAGAAAAGCAGGAGTTCATCAAAATCGTTTCTAGTTTAAGAACCTTCCTTGAGTGCTTCTTTAAGTTCAGAATCAAGAGAGGCTTTTTCTACTCCTTCCCAACCAATTGACCAACCGCCGTCCACAAATAGAGCGTGCCCCGTAATGTAATCAGAGGCCTTGGATGAGAGGAAAATAACCGTTCCTACCAAATCTTCTGGATTAGCGAACTTTCCTAAAGGTATTTTTTCAATCCTATTTTGGATAATTTTCTTATCTTCTTTTTGGATTTCTTCCAACATTGTTGTTTTCATAAAACCTGGACATACTGCGTTCACGTTGATATTGTATTTCCCCCATTCTTGAGCAAGAGTTCTTGTAAGCATTATAATTCCAGCTTTGCTCGCGTTATATGCGACGGCGTTGGGAAAGGCAAATTTCCCGTTTATGCTTGAAATATTTATTATCTTCCCTGAGTTTTGTTCAATCATCTTTTTTCCAACCGCTTGCGTACAGAAAAAGGTGCCTTTTAGGTTAGTATTGATTGTCTTATCGAAATTTTCTTCAGAAACTTCGGTACTTGGTTCGATTATGTTAATACCTGCATTGTTCACCAATATGTCTATTTTGCCAAAAGTATCGAGAGTTTCTTCAACCATTTCCCTGATTTCTTCTATATTTCGAACATCCATACGAAAATCTAGGCTTTTTCTTCCTTTTTCTTCAATTATTTCCGCCGTGTCACTAGAGTCCAAGGCATCTACTGTCACGACGTCAGATCCCGCTTCAGCTAAACCTATAGATAAGGCCTTCCCTAAGCCTCTGCTAGAACCGGTTACTATTGAAACTTTTCCTTCCAGATTGAATAAATTATCCATATTAAATTACCTATGTTCGCTTTTCTCTTTCGTCCACCAGGATTTCATCATCTTCCCTCCAGGCGGGAATTGAGGCAACGATAATTTTGAGATTAGAATTTTCAGCAGGAAGTATCTTGTGAACCGTCTCAGGATAAATAATCACAAAAGTCCCTTTCTCTACTTTTTCCTCCTTATCATCCAACTTGATTTTTCCCTCTCCAGACAATATAAAATACATTTCTGTTATCTTTTTGTGATAATGGGCTTCAGTCGCTTTTCCAGTTTCAAAATAACTCATGTTCCCTTCTTTAAAATCAGCTTCATCACTTAGTGGCCATATTTTTCCACACAGCCTCTCTTGAGGTTCTATTTCTTTTCTGTTTCTTATTTTGTAGTTTTTCAATTGATTCACGTTTAATGGACTTTTTCTACTTCACCTTCTTCTTTTCCACCAGTCATCATGAAACCTATTTTTTCTTTTTCAGCTTCGGAGGTCTCCAGAGTTTTTACTATTTTTCCTTCGTACATCACGGCAATTCTATCGCTCAATTCCAAGAGTTCATCCAAGTTTTCAGAAACAAGGAGTATTCCTGTTCCTTTTTCTCTCGCTTCCAAAAATAGTTCGTGTGTATATCTTACTCCTCTTGGATCAAGTCCATAGGTAGGGTGGACTGCTACGATGAGTGGCGGATTTTCGCATAACTCTCTTCCTAAAATGATTCTTTGTATATTTCCTCCGGAAAGGATTCGACTTTCGGTTTTCCAGAGGTCAGGGACTCTAGCTTCGTGTTTTTCTATTAACTCTTCTGCATGTGAAGTGATTTCAGAATAATCGAGGTTTCCAAAACTACAGTATGGTTCCTTTCTATAATCTTTCAATATTACATTTTCGGCAGCTGTTAACCCTTCGGAGATACCAACTTCACGGCGATCTTCTGGAATATAGGAAACGCCTTTTTCAATGATTTTTCTAGGGGACTCATTAGTCATATCCTCTTCGAAAATCCTAACTTTACCTTGTTCAGCCTCTCTCAAGCCCGTGATACATTCCACCAGTTCGCTTTGCCCGTTTCCGGCAACTCCCGCTATTCCAAGAATCTCACCTTTCCGTAAGAAAAGCGAAATTCCTTTTACAGCTTGGAGTCCCTCATCATCTTTAACTTGAAGATTTTCTATCTCCAATGCTCGGCTTCCTTTCTCCACAGGTTTCCGTTCCGGTCTAGGTGGAACTTCTCGACTTATCATCATCTCTACAAGTTCTTGCCTGTTGGTTTCTGAGACTTTCTTAGTTCCTATCAATTTTCCTAATCTCAGAACGCTTATTCGGTCACTTACCTCAAATGCTTCTTCCATTTTGTGTGTGATGAACATAATTCCTTTATTCTCCTTCGCTAAGTCTTCTATCACTGAAAATAGATTATCCGTTTCGTGAGGGGTTAACATCGATGCAGGCTCGTCAAGGAGAAGAATGTCGGGCTCATAGTAAAGGGCCTTTAAGATTTCGACTCTTTGCTGTTCTCCAGCTGATAAATCTCCTACTCTCGAACTTGGGTTTATACCAAAGTCGTATTTACGTGATAACTTTTCTGTTTTCTTTTCCACTTTAGGTATAGGATGAGAGAAACCAGGTTCAGGGAGGGCGAGGGAAATATTTTCGGCGACCGTGAATCTTTTAGCCAGAGAGAGCTCTTGGTGGACCATTCCTATTCCCAGCCTTAAAGCATCATCGGGAGATTCTATTGATACTGGATCCCCTCTAAAAATTATCTCCCCTTCTGTTAGACTATAAAAACCGGAAAGAATGTTCGCTAAAACTGTCTTACCTGCTCCATTTTCCCCCAAAAGCCCGTGAACTTCTCCAGCTTTTAGATCGAAATCTACATTATCTAATATCAATTCTCGCCAAACTCCGGGGAATTGCTTAACGATTCCATTTGCTTCCAGAAGTTTCTCGCCTTTCTGGGGTTTTTTGGTTTTTTTCTTATGTTTCTCAGTTTTTCCTGAGGAAAACAATTTGTTTAGAAAGTTCGTCATTTGTTTGTAATTTCTTTTCTTATGGGTTTAAGAATTTCGAGTAATCCCGAATCATTTTTTATAGTTTGATTGATGGGTACAGTTGAATGAAACAAAACTTGTTTTGATAGTAGTCAAATCATAGAGAACTGACATTTTTAGGGTGTATCGGCGTTACCCTAATTATTAGATTAGTCATTGTGAACTAATAATTGTAGAAGGGGAAGTGCTATTGATAAATCACTTTGTGACTTCTTTTAGTTGTTCTAGATTTGGTTCTATTGTTGGGATTTCATCAGCTAGCCTAATCGCTGTTTCTTGGTCTTTTAAACCGCTACCAGTTATGCCGATTACTATTTTGTCCGATTTGTCGATTTTTTCTTCTTCAAAGAGTTTTATCATACCTGCTAAAGCTGTAACGCCGGATGGTTCTGCGAATATTCCTTCTGTTCTTGCTAATAATTGTAGAGCTGATAGTATCTCACCGTCGGAGACGGTTATCGCTGTCCCACCCGATTTTTTTATGGCAGGTATAGCCGTGTCTGCATCCCAAGGATAGGGATCCACAAGTCCCCCTGCACAGGTTTTAGGATTTTCCCAAGTCTGGATTTCATCGGGATTTATGTTTTCTTTATAAGCTTGAGCGAGTGGTGCACAACCCTCGGCCTGAATTCCTACTATTTTTGGGACGCTATCTATGAATTCCATATCTCTAAATTCGAAGAACCCTTTTGAGCTCCCTGACAGTAATGTGCCAGCTCCCACTGGAACTATAAAATAGTCTGGAGATTCCCAATTCAATTGCTCGCAGATTTCATAAGATATAGTTTTGTTTCCCTCGGGTTGGTATGGGTTGAATGCCCCTCCGCTTGGTATGGGGTGCCAGTCAAAATTTTCAAAACCTAGTTTCATCAATTCGTAGGAAGAGTCACCTTTCTCTTTTCCAGCGGCTCTAACAACTTTTGCTCCGTGTAATGAAATTTGGGCGAGTTTGGTTTCAGGAGCGTCTTCCGGAACAAAAGCATAACAATCAAGTCCTCCCTTAGCGGAATATGAAGCTAAAGCAGTGGCAGCATTTCCACTTGAAGCTGTTACTACCGTTTCTGCTTCGAATTCAATGGCTTTTGAGACTCCTACGCTCATTGCTCGATCTTTGAAAGAAGAAGTAGGGTTCTGGATTTCGTTCTTTAGCCATAGGTTTTCCATCCCAATTATTTCTGCAAGTCTTTCAGCCTCGATGAGTGGAGTTCCTGCCTCACCGTTTGTAATCATGTATTGTTCTTTAGAAATAGGCAAAAGTTCCTTATATTTCCAGACACAATTTTTTCTTCCGGCGAGAGATTCTTTAGATAAAACTTCTTTAATTTTCTCGTAATCATACTCTATCGTTAGCTTACTGCCGCAATCTTCGCAAACATACAGATCTTCCTTTTTTTGATGATTTTTTCCACAATTTTGACACACAAGTTTTTTTATAAACATTTTTAACACTGGAGGAGGTTTGTTTCAATGATTTTGGCTATTTACCTCTTGGCTGTCTTGGATCTTTTCCCATATTTCAGAAGCTATTTTGGAAGCTTTTTCTGCAATTTTATCCTCATTTAAATCTACGATTTTTTTGTCTTTCATCAGAATTTCGCCGTTGCATATTGTAGTGTCTACAGGGGCATTTACTAGACCATAGAAAAGGTGTCCTGAAAAGCTGTTATCGTTTAGAGGTGTGTAAGGTTTATAGTCAAGCAGTATGATATCCGCTGGTAAACCTTTTGATATCTCTCCTATTTCCCAACCGGTTGTTCTTTTCACTATTTTTCTATTGTTTTCGAAGAGCATTTTTTGTGTCTCTTCAAACCCGATTCTAGGATCGTTTTTTTCGTGAGAATGTAGAAGTGAAGAGCATCTCATTTGTGAAAGCATATCGGGAGACATTCCGTCCGTTCCAAGACCAACATTAATTCCTTCTTCGATCATTTTCGGAGCATCAGAATAACCTACGGCATTATTCATGTTTGATTCTGGGTTGTGCACAAGGTTTGTGTTTGTTTTGTTTAGAATCTCCATTTCTTTTTTTGATAGGTGTACTCCATGAACCGCAATCGATTTTTTTCCTAAAGCACCATGATTGTACAATCTTTCGACAACGCTATTACCATACTTTTCTAAGTTTCTGTTTTGGTCGGCCTTTCCTTCTGCACAATGAAAGTGAATTCCTACATTATGCTTTTTTGCTACTTTAACTGATTTATCTAGGGTTTCAGGGTTGACGGTAAAGCTGGCATGCAAACCGACCATTCCTCTTAGAAGCTCCGATTGATTAGAATCGAGCTTTGAAAGGAAACGTTCGTTTTCCTGTATTCCGTCTTCACCTTTATCATACCGGTCGGAAGTACCTAAACATAGGGATGCGCGAATTCCCGTTTCTTCAACGGCTCTGCTTATTTCTTTTAGAGCTCCTTTTTGATGCGACTGACTTTCATGATGATCGATTATTGTAGTTACTCCTTCCTTTACAGATTCTAGCAGAGATACAAGCGCGCTGTAATATATACTTTCCTTACTTAGGTTTCTATCTAGTTTCCACCAAAGTTTCTCTAAAATTTCGATAAAATTTTTCGCAGGTTTACCAGGAGGGGAAAATCCTCTTGCAAAGGCAGAATATAAATGATGATGGGTATTTATCAGAC
>CAYSUV010000044.1:0-8368 GCA_964434275.1 Hadarchaeota archaeon (SeqCode)
TTCCACCCTTTGCAGTAGGTCTATACACCCCATTTTTCTCTTGAAGGAGATTACCCTCTTCCAGACCATTAATAAGCCCTTCGAAATCAGAAAATTCGTCTTTATGCAAAGGTTGGTCCATAGCACTACATATTAGTTGGTTCTTGGCTACTACAGGATTTTCAGGTTCACAATATGCAGGATCTATATCTCTAAAATAATCATCCGGATGATTCTTATAGTAAGAACTTATCGGGTCATCGTTGCGAAGACCTAAAACAGCAATTCCCTCCTGACCTCTTCTAGCTACCCTTCCTATCCTCTGTTTAAATGAAGTAACCCCCACCAATACCGACATGATTGCATCTAGACTACCTATATCTACTCCAAGCTCAAGGGTAGGAGTAGCAGCAACTGCCTTTAAATCACCCTCTCTCAATTTTCTAACTACATCTCTCCTATGACGATGTGACAAACCAGCTCTGTGCACTTCCATATTCACACCACCTCTATCTGCAGCTATCATCTTCATCGATTCCACCCCCTTGTGCGAGTTCCCGAACAAAACAGTCTTCCTACCAGAACGTAAAGCCTTCTGGAGAACATCTACAAGCATCGTTTTAGTAGATCTATTCCTCGGATAAAGCATGAAAAAATGGATGGGGCCATGTCTCCCCTTGTCACAGGAAATGACTTCTACATTTGTCCCGAATAAACTTTCGCCGAAATCTTTGGGATTACGTATCGTTGCGCTTGCTCCGATGAGTTGAAAATTATTCACGAATCTTCTTTTCATTCTTTCTATAATGAATCGGATGTTTGATCCAAAAGCCCCAGTGTATTGGTGATTTTCGTCAATTACCACATATTCTGCTGTTTTTATTAACTGGGAAAAGCTTGTTTTCCTGCTCAAGTGATAATGAATCATATCAAAGTTCGTGATTAAAACATCTGGCGGGTTATTTTCGATTTTTTCTCTATTCGAACGTTCAGTATCACCGTCATACACAGAAATTCGGATGTTAGAATTAGCGGTGAAATCTTGGAGTTTTTTTAACTGATCCCTACTCAAAGTTTTCGTCGGGTAAATCAAAAGAGCTTGTACCTGTCTCTGGTTTTTGTTTTCCTCTAGAATTTTTTGAAAAATTGGCAATATAAAAGCTTCAGTTTTTCCAGTAGCAGTGGGAGCGGAAATAACTACATCTTTTCCTGATCTTATACTCTCAATAGCTTTTTCTTGAAATTCGAAAAGATTAGTAATCCCCTTCTCTTTTAAGGCGGACTTCAGTTTTTCGTCAAAATCCAAGCTTTCAATACTTGACCCTTGTTTAGGTTCCGTGGCTTCCATAAATTGATACCTTACTATTTCGTCTTGCCCTCGGACAATAGCTTTTCCTTCAGGTGGGAGGTTATCAAAATCAAACTCATCATCAACACCCGAATTCAAAAGATTCAATTCTTTACCCAGCCCATGTCGTCTGACCCACGTTTTACCATTATTAACAAACGCTCCCTCCTCAAACAATTCCTCCAATCTAGCAAAGGATTCGTCTAATGAAAGAGAAGCATCATCCGGAGCGAAGCAAATTTCACAATCAGCGCAAGAAAAAAGCCAGCGACCTGACTTGACTTGTCGAGACTTTAAATCACCACGACACTTTGGACATTTCAACTCCATCTACCTCTACCGACTTACATCTTCAATCTCCAAGATTGGTTTCTTAATAGAAAAGAGTAGGCCAAAAATAATAACTGGTCTAATCTTCTCTTTTTTATCATTGAAAAGATTTAATTCTCCATGGATTATAACATGATAGATTGTCACTGGCATCCAACAGCCTACAAAAAGAAGAAAATCAAGAAAGAAATTACAAAGGCTAACGAGGTAGGGGTCAAAAAATTTATTGGAGTTCCGCTAGACTATCCGTCAAATGAAAAACTGTTAAAGATTTCCAAAGATTTAGACTCAATTTTCCCTGCTGTGGGGTTACATCCGCGTTATGCTGTTAATTCGTCTGAAGAAGATATCGAAAAGGTCCTTTCGTCGCTAGGAAATCCTAGAGTTATAGCCACAGGAGAGATTGGAGTAGACCTACATTTCCTCGATAAAAATACTAAAGATACTCAGCTGAACGTGTTTGTGAAAATCCTTAACAAAGCCGTTGAAGAGGAACTACCTGTAATCTTACACTGTCCCAAAGGAGAACCCATAACGTACAGAGAAGTTAAAAAAACAAAAGCAGAAAAAAGTGATATTCCATTGGTATACTGAACCACATGAAATCCTAAGAAAGATTAATTCTACTGACAGTTATTATATTTCTGTAACCCCAGCTATATTTTATTCTGGAAAATTGCAAAAAGTCGTGAAAATTACGGACTTGGAGAACATAGTAGTTGAGAGTGACGGTCCTACTAAGTATCGAAATGTTGGAGAGGGAAATCCTTCTCAAATTCCTAAAATCTTGAACAAAATTAGCGAGTTGAAAAATGTTCCCGTAAATGTTGTGGAGAAAACCACTGTTCGAAACGCTGCGAAAATCTTTGATTTTTAAGATTTGAGGGGTTGAGAGAAAAATTATTTAATTGCAGCTTCAAAAGAGAGAACGAAATGAAAAGAGAATTATTAAACTCATCGGCAATCATAATCTTTGTAGCATTGACAGTTTGGCTTATGAAAGTCCTTAAAATGTTTTCATCAGATTTGACAGTTCCATTCGTCACGATTATTCTTTCGTTGGTCGGGGGTATTGCCGTGAGTTGGGTTTCTTTTGACTCGGTTCGGTCTGAAGGGGCTAATAAATACACTGTTGTTTTTGGTGTTTGCGCGCTTTTGTTGTTTAGTTTCGGAGCTTATATGTCGTATTCCATCTTTATTTTATGATTTGAGAGGTCTAGAAAATCATATGATTTATTAAATCATGTGGCTTGGTCGGGGGAAAACTATGATTAAAGTTCTTTTGGTAGATGATGAGCCGACTTTCTTGAAACAGGCAAAGGAATTTTTGGAAAAAGAAAATGAAAGGTTAGATATAGTTATATCATTTTCTGCGAAGGAAGGTTTGAAGGTTTTAGAAGAGCCAAATATAGATATTATAGTTTCTGATTTTAAGATGCCTGAAATGAACGGTTTGGATTTTTTAAAAAAGATTAGAGAAGATAATCGGAGTGATCTTCCTTTTATAATTCTTACAGGGAGAGGTAGAGAAGATGTTGCGATGGAGGCTTTGAATCTAGGTGCTGACCGATATCTTCAAAAAGGGGGAGACCCGAGAACGTTATATGGTCTTTTAGAAGATGCTATTATCCAAGCGTATGATAGTTATGAGAGAGACAAAGAACTTGAAAAGAGAAAGGAGCGTTTAAACGCCGTTCTGGATGCTTCTAAAGAAGTTATTTTTACTAAAGACAAAACGGGACGTTATACAGAAGTGAATAATACTTTTTGCGAACTTTTTGGGTTGGATAAGGAAAAATTGTTAGGTAAAACTGAAGAAGATTTGTTTTCTAGAAAAGAAGCTGAAGAACTTAGAAGGGATGACGAGAAAGTGTTAGAATCAGAGGAAAGTTATTCTACTATTCATCCACTTTCTGTAGATGATGAATCTAGAGTATTTGATATAACGAAAGTTCCTCTGAAAGACGATGAAGGGAAAATAATCGGAGTTTGTGGTTTCGCAGAGGATATAACTGAGGAAAGAGAAACCGAAAAGAAGCTAAAATTTGAGAGTAGTTTGCTTAATTCTCTTTTGAAAAATGTGCCTGATTCTGTTTACTTTAAAGACAAAGAAGCTCGATTCATAAGAGTAAGTAAATCAAAAGCCGAACATCTGAACACGACCCGTGAAAAAATAATTGGGAAGACTGACTTTGATTTTTATCCGGAGGATGAAGCACAAGAAATGTTTGAGGACGATATGAAGGTAATGGAAGAGGAAGAGCCTATTGTTGACAAAGTTGAAAATATAACAAGACCAGGAGAAGAGGAGAGATGGGTTTCCACAACCAAAGTTCCTCGCTACAATGAGCAAGGTGAAGTCGTAGGAATGTTAGGTATTTCTAGAGATATTACAGAGAGAAGAGAAGCTGAGAAAAGACAAGAATTTTTACATACTCTTTTGAGGCATGATATTAAGAACAAAATCACTGTAATTGAAGGATACTTAGATCTTATCGAAGATATAGGCTTGTCGGAGGAACACGAAAAATACGTTAGTAAAGCACTGAAAGTTACGAAAGAAAGCTCTGATTTAATAGAAAAAATTAGAACATTAAGAAAAGTCGGTGCAGAAAATCTAAAAAAAGTGAACTTAGGACCTATGATAGACGCTGTTGTGAGTGATATAGAGCCTAAAGCTTCGGATGAAGAGATTACTATAGATTATGAGATTTGCGATTGTGAAGTGATGGCTGATCCTCTGCTGGAGGAGGCTGTTTCTAACGTGTTAGAGAATTCTATAGAACATTCCAACTGTGACAAAATAGTTATCAGGGTTGAGGAGCTTCCGGATGAGCTCATAATCTCTGTAAGAGATGATGGTCGAGGGATTGATGAGGAAAATAAGGAGAAAGTTATGGAAAGGGGGTTTACAGCTAGTGATTCTACGGGGTCTGGTCTTGGCCTGTTTTTAGTCAAGACTATAGTTGAAAGTTATGATGGTAAGGTTGAAATAAAAGATTCTGAGATGGGAGGAGCTAGATTCGATATTCATCTGGAAAAAGTGTAGGTTTTACTTTGGTTTATTCAGAGAAAAAAACAATAATGATGTAAGATAAAGTGTTGTATAACAATGTTTGACCATATAATCTTTTTAGAGTGTGAATAAGATGAAGTCTGATGAATTATTAAACACTTTCTTGGACCAAACTCCCAATATAGTTTACTTCAAAAATATACAGAACGAATACCTGAAAATCAGTGAATCTGCTGAAAAACACGGGTTTGATGTTGGAAAAATTTCTGGAAAAACCGATTTCGACCTATACCCTGATAATCAAGCGGAAAAAACCTCCAGTGAAGACATGGAAGTAATGGATAGTGGAGACACAATAGAGAAAGAAGAGAGAATAACCTTCCCTTCGGGAGAACAAGCTTGGATTTCCGTTAGAAAAGCTCCTCAATACGATGAAAATGGAAATATCATTGGAATGATAGGAATTTTGAGAGACATAAGCCCCCGCAAGAAAACAAAGACTGCGTTGGAAGAATCAGAGAAAATTTATAGAACAATTTTCGAACACTCTGGAACAAACGTAATTATTCAAGACGGCAAGTTTGTCGAAGTAAATCCAGAATTCGAAGCCTTAACTGGATACTCGGAAGATGAACTAATCGGTCGGAATTCTTTAGGGATTGTGCCTAAAGAGGAGAGAAAAGAAGTTCGTGAAAATGCTATACAGATGCTTAAAAACGGACGGACGGAACCATACGAGCACAGAATCGAAACTAAAGATGGAGGACAAAGATGGTTATTAGAAAAAGTTTCATCAATGCGTTACGAAGGAAAAAAAGCTTCACTTGCCTCATTTATCGACATTACAGATAGGGTGGAAGAGACTAAAAGAAAAGAATTACTACAAGCCCTTCTAAGACACGACTTAAGGAATAAAGTTCAAGTGGCGAAAGGATACCTTTTACTTTTGAAAAAGCAGGAGATAACGGGAGATGCGGAAGAATACCTTCAAAAGGCGAGTAGAGCTATTAAAGACTCTATAAACTTGATAGAGAGAATGAGAGGGAAAAAGAAAACCGAGGAAATAGAGATAACTAAAGACGAAATCAAATGAATAGTTTCGGGATTTTTACTCTATCCAATTTTTAGCTTTTTCAACAGCTTTTTCCCATTCGGAGTACTTTTCTTCTCTTTTTTCTTGTTTCCACTCGGGTTTGAAAGTTTTACTCACTTTCCAATTCTTCTTTATACTCTCCAAATCCTCCCAAAAATTCGTTGCTAACCCAGCTGCATAAGCAGCGCCTAACGCTGTAGTTTCTCTAATCTCAGGACGGATGATTTTCTTACCTGATATGTTAGCCTGTAGTTGTAAAAGAAAATCATTTGCAGTAACTCCACCATCAACCTTAAGATTCTCTAAACTCGTTTCTAAATCCTTTTTCATTGCTTCCAGCATGTCCCTAGTCTGAAAACAAATAGATTCTAAAACAGCCCTTACAAAATGCTCCTTTCTAACAGACCCTGTTAAACCAACAATCGTTCCCCTAGCGCTCATATCCCAATGAGGAGCAAAAAGGCCGCTAAAAGCCGGAACAAAATATATTCCCCCATTATCTTCAACTTTTTTTGCCAATTGTTCTGTTTCCGAAGCTGAATCGATTATTTGAAGATTATCTCTCAACCATTCAATAGCTGCTCCTGCTATGGGTATGGAGCCTTCAAGAGCATACGTACACTCCCCCTCCCTTAAACCGTATGCGGGAGTAGTAATCAAACCACTATCTGATTTTGTTATTCTTCGACCAGTGTTAACAAGTATAAAACACCCCGTTCCATACGTATTTTTCGTATCTCCTTCTCCAAAACAAGTTTGTCCAAAAAGTGCAGCTTGTTGATCGCCTAAATCCCCGCAAACCGGAGCGTTAATACCAGATGGAGCATTACGAGCAGTGCCATAAGAAGTTACATCGGAGGATGGTCGGATTTCTGGTAGCATTTTCTTAGGTATACCCAATTCGTCTAACAAATACTCATCCCAATCGAGATCATTCAAATTCATAAGCATCGTACGGGAAGCATTCGTGTAGTCTGTCAAGTGAGCACCATTTTTCGTACCGCCGGTAAGGTTCCAAATTATCCAAGAATCAATATTTCCAAAAATTGCTCTACCTTCCTTAACTTTCCTCTTAACGGACGAAACATTTTCCAATATCCATTTGATTTTAGGGCCAGAGAAGTAGGTGTGTATTCGTAATCCTGTTTTTTCTTTTACGGGTTTTTCTAGGTTTTTTTCTTCTATTTTTTCACAAATCTTTTTTGTTCTAGTGTCTTGCCAGACTATTGCGTTGTGTAATGGTTTTCCAGTTTTTTGGTCCCAGACTATTGTAGTTTCTCTTTGGTTTGTGATTCCGAGAGAAGTTATTTTTTCGGGTTTTATTTTTTTGGTCGCGTCTTTCATTACTTTTCGTGTGTTTTTCCAGATTTCGAGAGGGTCGTGTTCTACCCACCCTGGTTTGGGATATATTTGTTTATGTTTTTCGTAAGCTTTGCTAACAATATGTCCTTTTTTATCGAAAATTATGAACCTAGTTCCCGTAGTTCCTTGATCTATCGCGCCTACATACTTATCTTTTGACATTTTACCCCAGAAAGCTTTCATACCTATTATTTGTATAGCTTGATAATTATTATGGGCTAATCTGAATAGAAAATTTTACAAAAATTAAGTTGTTAAGGTTCAAAAAATGAAAGCTGAAGAGTTCGATTTCAAATCAAAAGATACCAACATTCATGCTTACAAATGGCTTCCGGAAAAAACCAATCCAAAAGCCGTAGTTCAAATCTCTCACGGAATGGTAGAACATGCCGGTAGGTACGAAGAGTTTGCTGAAAAATTAGTTAACTCAAACTACGCTGTTTTTGCGAATGATCACAGAGGGCATGGAAAAACAGCTGATTCGGAAGAAGATTTGGGACACCTATCTGACGAAAAAGGGTGGAAACTAACGGTAGAAGACATGTATCGGCTGACTAATATCGCAAAAGAGAAATTCTCAGAGGTTCCGCTCTTTATTTTCGGTCATAGTATGGGTTCTTTTCTGACTCGGGATTATATCAGCAAATATGGAAAAGACACGGAAGGAGTAATTCTATCCGGAACAGGAGGAGACCCAAAGCTAATGGCAAAAATAGGATCCCTAATAGCTAAAGTTCAGATGTTATTTAGCGGAAAAAAATCCAAAAGTGAGTTCCTTAACAATCTTATTTTCGACGAGTATAATAGTAATTTCAAACCTAATAGGACCGATTTCGACTGGTTGAGCAGAGACGATTCTGAAGTGGATGAATACATCGAAGATCCTCTTTGTGGTTTCGTACCCTCTGCAAAATTCTTTCAAGACTTGTTCAAAGGATTAGAAAAAATCCATAGCCGAGAAAATATAAAAAATACTCCCAAAAACCTCCTGATTTACCTAATTTCAGGAAGTGATGATCCTGTTGGAGGCTTTCAAGAAGGGGTCAAAGAAGTGTATGATCTCTACCAAGAGACTAATCACGAAAATGTGTCTGTAAAGTTTTACAAAAACGCTAGACATGAGCTCTGACACGAGCTGAATAAGGACGAAGTAATCCACGAGATAATCGACTGGTTAGAAGAGAATCTAAAAAAAGTAACTAAACCAAGGTGCAGAATGAACAAAATAAATCACAAATTA
>CAYSUV010000045.1:0-8044 GCA_964434275.1 Hadarchaeota archaeon (SeqCode)
GTCCAATCCAGCTTTGAACATGACTGCTAGAGAAAGATAAGGGTTAGCGGTGGGGTCAGGTGATCTTAATTCTAGTCTAGTACTTTTTCCAGTTGCACCTGGGACTCGGATTAAAGCCGACCGGTTAATTTTGCTCCAAGCTATGTATACTGGAGCTTCGTATCCTGGTACAAGCCGTTTGTAGGAGTTTATAGTGGGGTTACAAACTGCGGTCAAGGCAGGCGCATGTTTTAAAATACCACCCATAAAATGATAAGCTTCTTCACTCAGGTTATATTCATCTTCAGGGTCGTAGAATACGTTTTCTTCGTTTTTGAAGAGCGACATATGGGTATGCATACCGCTTCCGTTTATACCGTCTATAGGTTTTGGCATGAAGGTTGCGTGTACGTTGTTGAGTTCTGCGATTGCTCTCACAACTGTTCTGAAAGTCGCAATATTATCTGCTGTGCCTAAAGCGTCTTCATATTTAAAGTCTATTTCGTGTTGTCCGCTGGCGGCTTCGTGATGACTGGCTTCTATTTCGAAACCCATTTTTTTCAGAGTTACAACGATGTCTCTTCTGAGGTCGCTTGCTAAATCTTTTGGTGCGAAGTCGAAGTAACCTCCGGAGTCATGTGGTTTAGTGGTTGGAGTGCCGTTTTCCTTTTCGAATACGAAAAATTCTGGTTCGGGCCCTGCTAAGAGGTTGTAGTTCATTTCTTTTGCTTCTTCTATTACTTGTTTTAGTTTGTATCGTGGGTCTCCTTCGAAGGGAGTTCCATCGGAGTCGGTTACGTCACAAATTATACGGGCTGTTGCTATCTCTTCATTGTCGGGTTGTTTCCAAGGAAGTATTGCGAATGTTTCTAGGTCGGGGTCTAACCTCATGTCGCTTTCTTGTATTCTTACGAATCCTTCAATAGATGATCCGTCAAACCAGATTCCTTCCTCAAGAGCTTTTTCCATCTGATCTGAAGGTATTGCTACGTTTTTGACTATTCCTAAGATGTCTGTGAATTGTAATCTGATGAATTTGATATTTTTATTTTCTATTGTTTTCATTACGTCTTCATTCGTAACCATTTTTATCCCCCATACATTTGACTAGTTTTCTTAGTTGTTCTTGATTTAGCTTTTTCGTTTCTTAAGGGTCAACGGTTTTTGGTTTGGTTGTTTAATTTAAAAATTAACAGGTTTTGAAGTTTTTTCCACAGCGACATATTGTGAAGAAGTCAATATGGGGCGTGTTTGAGAGGTTTTGATAATAGTATTTTAGATAAGGTAAATTGCTCAAGTAATCAAGGCAAATATCACAGGCATTAACGGAGATCTCGAAAGACATCGGCAAAATCTCTTCTTTATCTATACCAAACTAGGGAAAATTTTACCGAAAAAACAAGAAATTCTACATACGTGAGTGCAGATTAGATAGATAATTTTTTATTTTCAAATTAAATTCCATTAAAAACAATAAAATCTCAAATAAGTACTGATAATAGCGAAAAATCTGCGTATTTCTACTTAAAGCGTGAAAAATTCCTACAATTTATAAATTAAAACGTTCAGGTATGGATGGGGCGTTTTTAATTTATGAAAAGTATGAAAAGGATAGGAAAATTATTCCCACGCTTTTTAACGTTTTTTTTAATCCTAAAATTTAATTCTTTAGTGTCAATGCTTCAAAATCAGCGATTAGGGTGAGAAAACTTGGATAATATTAAAAATAAGTCTATAATTCTTGCGACAATAATAATCACGACCTTCACTTTAACCCTTTCAATGGCTGGAACCGCCGCCGGAGCCACTCACGATATCACGGTAAAAATTGATAACGTAGCTGGTGACAATATCAAGGGTGCTACGGTAGACCTCTGGCGATTACCGGATGGAGGTGGTCCTCCTGTTTTCGTAGGGGAGAACGTAACCGATGAAAACGGCGTGGTCGGCTTCAAGGATATAGAGCAAGATAACTATCTTTACAATGTTGGTAAGGAAAACTATGCGGATAATCTAGGTTTCGTCGAATTAACGGGTGATAGCACAGTAAATGTTACCTTGAAAGACGCCGATCATAAAGTCACTTTCAATGTCGTAGACAATGAATCAACACCTATCGAAAATGCTATGATTGCCCTCGTTGAAAATACTGGAGAGGACAATCCTGCACCTATTGCTTTCAAGAGAACCGACAAGAATGGTAAGGCTGTTTTCGGAGTATTTTCTGATAATTACCAGTATGGAGTCGGTAAGGAAGGATATGCGGAAAATGAAGGGTTCATAGAAGTAGACAATAATTTAACCGAAAACGTCACCTTGGAAAAACATTTTACCTTTATAGTTGAAAACGCTGACGGAAATCCTATCGAGAATGTCACAGTTGTCCTTGCTGATAATGAAGGACCGATAATGCCCGTAAATCCTGAATTCTCCGATCTACCTTTCGGTGTAACTGGCAAAAATGGCTGGGTTTACTATTATAATGAGAATATTGGAACGGATAATTATACTTATTTTGTAGGCAAGGCGGGTTACGAGCACGTTTATATGGAAAATGTCGAATTTCTGAACGATAACGAGAATATTGCGGTTACGATGAAAGAACCAAACAATCCTCAGGACGCTACCTTTACTGTCGAGAACGAAGCCGGTGATCCTATTGAGAGTGCTGGAGTTCTGATTGGAATAGATATGACTCCAGAAAATCAAAAAGATAGTAATATCTTTATTTATGTGGGTGATTTAACCCTTACTGACTCCAGTGGGCAAGTCACCTTTGAGAACCTAGAACCCGAAAATTATGGCTACATGGGGATGAAGAAGGGTTACAAAGATAACTTCGGTTCCTTTGAAATTGCCAATAAACCCGTTACTGAAAATATCACTTTGAAAAAGGCGAACAACGTTAAGTTTAACGTCCAGAACAATGCCGGTGAGAATATCGTTGGTGCCACGGTGGATCTTTGGGGCGTTGGAACGAGAAAAACTGATGAGAATGGAGTAGTTGTGTTTAAGGATGTTGCTGAGGATAATTATGGTTATCATATTAAGAAGGACAAGTATGTGTCTTTAGAGAATGAGGTGGTTGTAGATAGTAATGTTGTAGTGAATGTTGAGCTTGAGAGTGCTCCATATACTATCGCTTTTGATGTTGTTGATGAGAATGAGAATCCGATTGAGAATGCTGGTGTGAGTGTTTCTCGAAAAGTGAGTGATCATGATTATGAACATTATGATTATAGGCAGACTGATTCGAATGGGTCTGTCTTGTTTTGGGTGCCGTCTGATAATTATCGATGCTATGTCGACAAAGATGGATACTTTGGCACGGGTGAGGAGATTGAGGTGGTCGAGGAGAACCTCACTGAAAATATCACTCTAAGAACAGTGGATCACACCCTTACCTTTGCGGTCGAGAACGAATCTGAGAATCCTATTAAGAATGCTTTTGTGAGTCTTTTAGATAGTCTTGAGAACGAAAATTATCTTACTGGTGGAGAAACCGATGAAAATGGGAAGGTTGAGATTGGAGTGCCTGAAGACAACTATGCCTATAGAGTGCATCATGAAAGTTATGCATATACAATGGGTGAAGTAGAGGCAAATGAAAGCAAAACCGAGAATGTTACTTTGAAGAAAGTCCTGTTTGAAGTCCGTATCGGCAATTATGATAATGAGGTTCCTGAGGGTGAGAATCTTGAGGTTTGGATCCATATCTACAATAGGGGGGTGGATGAAGATACACAAAATATCGAGCTTTTGGATTTTAATGATAATGTCGTTGACAGTGAGGAGATAACGCTAGAACCAGAGAATGGACAATCCGTTAATCTGACTTGGGAGACCGAAGCGGGTGATAATGGCACGGACAATATTATGATTCGGAGCGATGATGATAATAAGACTGTCGAAGTTACGGTCAGAGAGCCCGTCCCGGCTGAGTTTAAGATTAGTAATTTAGTGGTGAGTCCGAGGTCTGCCGAGCCCGGTAAGATGGTGGAAATTTCTGCTGATGTTGCAAATATTGGAGATGAGACGGGTGAGAATGTTGTGGAGTTCCTTGTTGATGGTGAGGTCGAGGATAATGAGAACGTCAAGTTAGAGGGAAGAGAATCCAAAACCGTGAAGTTCGGGACTTCTAGAGACAATTCGGGAGAATATGGGATTGAGATACGGGTTGAAAATGATTCTGAGAATGGCATCTTCACTGTCGGGTATATCCCGGAGATTGATTTGTCTCCTGTAGATAATTTTGAGAATATTAATGTGACTTATAGTTTAGTAGTGAGAAACGATAACAATTCGGATAATGCAATAGAAAACGTGACTATAGTACCTCCAGCTAGTTTTGATAATTATGTAGCCTATTCCACTGTCGAGAATTGGAGTGGCATTGAAACTGACAACTATATAGTATTTTCAACAGATAATGATCCGATAGAAAACGGGGATAATCTCCTTTTTGAATTCAATTGCAAAACTCATATTCCCACTGAAGATACCCTGATCGATGAACATAATGTGTACACCTGGACGATTAAAACGAAAGACAACGACAACTTAACACTCACCCAATACTACAATACTCGAGTCTTTTCGGAATGGTATACTCACGAAGGATACACTTTCGATCTTGAAGGAAATATCGTCGAAAATGCGAAGGTTAGAGTAGAGGTAGAGCATACCCATCCAAACAGATTCCCCCCGATTAATGATGACGAAGCGGAGGATATTTTCACCTATCATTATGCTCATTCAGATAAAAACGGTTACTTCAAGGTCGAAAACATACCCAGTTCTGGAGTTAAATTTAGAACTAGGGTTACGAAGTTTAATGAGGAGAACCATCTAACCCGAATGTCTTGGAGACCTATAGACTTATCAAGTTCTATGTTTGATAATCTTGACAATGTCAATTATTATATGGAAAATGGTGTCACTGTTAACTTGGACATTAAACAAGATAATCAATTTAATTACAGAGTATGGGATAGGAGCACAGGTTACAGGATAATATTGGTTAAAGAATTTGTCGATAATGCAACCTTTTATCTCCCCGCCAACAGAGACTACAAGATTCTCGTTCATAGAGAAAAAACGGCGGGAGAAATATCCTATGTTTTGGATAATATAAAAGAGAACACTTCGTGGCAAGAAAATCAGACAATCAATTTAGAGTTCAATGCCAATACCGACGTCAAATCTTTCTCCGGCCACGTTGAGAAACCAAGCGGGGATGATAATTTCGATAACTTGGCAATGTTGTCATACCAATTTTTGAAAGATAGCGCGATAATCACATATCCTGAGGATGTTGATTGGGGAGTTCCGGCGAGTATGGGCACCGATAATTTCGTTCCGGAGAATGGATACTATGAGGTTAACCTTCCGAGCACCGCCTATGGAAGGGATTATTTGCTATTCTGTACAGCTTACGATAAAGATGAGAACCAGTACTACGGGGGCTTCAAACAGATAACCCTATACAATGATAATGGTCAAATAGAACTTGAAAACTTGACTTTGCATCCGCTGTTAGGTGATTCGGTGGAATATACATTATCAAGTTTCGAGGAAAATAAGGATACTGTAACCATTTCCACTGCGATGAAGAGGCTCCTATTCGAGGATTCAGAGTCTGAAAGGTTGGAGAATCTCTCAAACATAAATCTACGAGCTAAAATAGATTACTCTGACCTTTGGAATGTGGAATCCTTCTGGTGGAAAGGGGCTGTTAGCTGGGATTTTCCGGAGACATTCGCTTATCCCATTTTTGAGAATGTAGGGATCAAGAAACTTGAAGTCTATTCGTTTGACGGAATGAGAAAAACCTCTCTAAGTGCAGACAGGATGTCGGGAGAAAACAAAGTTGAAGTAACTCTATACCCATTTAATCCACGCGGGATAGATGATGGTCAAGACTTCACAGATATAAAATTCAAGATTTATAGAAACGAACCACAGTACAATGTGCCAAATCCGGATTCGAGCGGGTTGCTATGGTCTGCTGGGGGGAGTAATTTCAATCCGTGGACTGTGATGCTTGGCGGTGGAGACATCAGTTTCAGAATCATAAAAGAAAACGATAACATAGCAGTTCAATACAATAACGTCAATCTTTTACGTTCAGGACCGCCAGACGCACTATTCAATACAACACCGGACGATGTGACTGTTAATGGTTCTTTGGCAAAAGCATGGAAGTTTGGAACAATGGGTCCAGATATTTACGACAATATACTCATAGGAATACCTTACAATGAGAGCGAATACTCCGACTCCGATGATTTCGCCATCAGAATCGGGGAGTTCTACGACGACCACTGGAACGTAATTTGGGATATAAAAGAAGACACGGTTTCAGAATTACCCGACGAATACACCACATACAAAAACGAACCATACAGGCGTTATATAGATAACGACAAAGACCCAATATTAGCGAGTAAAACAGACCCGACAAGTATCGCATATGTAAATACAGACAATAACATGATTTGGATGAGAATACCTCACTTCTCAGGAGTACAGCCAACAATAATACCACAAACAACCCCCACAGAAGAAGAACCGACACAACCAGACCAAGATACAAAAACAGAACCTACTAATGAACCACCAACAGCTGAACTAGGCGGACCCTATACAGTCGAAGAAGGGAAAACAATTCAACTAGACGGAACGCAAAGCACCGACTCTGACGGAACAATCGCAAACTACCTCTGGGAAATCATCAACGACCCTACCGGAGAAGCAACCATAACAGACGAAGACACTTCTACTCCAACCTTCCAAGCACCAGCGGTCGAAGAAAACGAAACCGTGACACTACGACTCACAGTCACAGACAACAACAACGCCACAGATACGACTACTACCTATGTGGTTATACAACCGATTTCTCAAGTCAAAACTTCGATAGAAATAGAAAACATGCCTGCGGAAAATGCAACGAAAAGACTGGTGGAAACCAACATCGAAAACGCTGCTAAACTCCTAAACCAAGTCAGCTCTCAAAAAGCTGGAGAAATAATCAACGAAGCGGTTGACACTGGAAAAACCATTAAGATAGGACAAATACTTACTAGGATGTCTTCGGAAAAAGCAGCCGTAGCGGTTATTGAAGCAAGCTCAAAATCTGCTACTAGTGTGATGGAATCGATAATAGGTGAAAATATAGATTCCGCTGCGCTGATAACCGATAAAGCAGCGAAACAAAATCTTGAAAAAATAGGGCTAATAGTCGAAAACATAAAAACAGTCCCCTTGTCACAATTATTAATCAAAATTTATGATCTTCCTCATACGCCAGAAATAGCAGGTAATATCCTGAGTACAATAAGTACGGACAAGGGATTGGAGGTCACTGTGGTTTTACTAGAAGATAACAAATACGAATACGTGGCGGGTATGTTTGAACAATTGTCTGGCGAAAAACTTAACTTTATTTGGAATAACTTAACCGAGTCGGAGAAATCAACTCTTTCACAATATTTAACCAAAAGTACAGAGAATCAATTAGTAGTGGAAGAGAAGGAATTGCCTTGGGCGAGTTTAGCAGTTATAGCTGTTATTATAATTGCCGTCTCAATCCTTGTCAGTTGGCGATACGAAGGTAGCAAGAAAAAGCGAGGGCTGTAAAACTTAATTATTTTCGAGTACGGTAAGTAACTTTTTCCGAATTTAAACCGAAAATATGTCGTTAATATTCGCTACAGGTAAAAAAACGGGTTTGAAAAGATGTAAGAAATGCCTAAAAGACATCTGTAGGTGACTTTGGAATTCCACACGGGTTTACCGGGGTCGGTAAAAATATTCTGGAAGAGACGATGAAAAACTGATTCATGGGGATCGGAGGAGTTGAAAATAGGTTTTTGAGATATGTTAATAGTAAATATCTAGCAAGATCAATCAGACTTTTTTACTAGCTTTTCCCTGCTTTGTTGGGATATTGAAGGTATTTATCGGTCAAAAAAGATAATAATGATTTAAATTCGTCATTATTTGTCCACAAGGTGACATATATCGGGGAAATTTTCGATTAAAAGATCGCTTAATTTTTAGT
>CAYSUV010000046.1:0-6907 GCA_964434275.1 Hadarchaeota archaeon (SeqCode)
TTGAGGAACATATCGTGGTCGACCCTGACGTGATGGCGGGAAAGCCCGTCGTGCGCGGGACGCGGATACCGGTGGATGCCATCATCCGCCGGCTGGCCGCGGGGCTGCAGGTGAGCGACGTGCTGGAGGACTACCCGAATTTGGAGGTGGAGGATGTGAAAGCTGCTCTGGAATACGGTGCCCGTGTGGTGAGCGGAGAATAGATGCTGACAGGGCATGATAGCCGCATGGTTATCGTTTCAGGAGCCAATCGAGGAGGGGAATGCTGAAGGTTTCCTTGTCATGTTCGGCAATTTTATGTTCTATCGTTAAATACGTTTAACGATTTTCCGTTGTATCGTTAAATGTGTTTTACGATTTTACATTCACTGGATGCCGCCGCGGGTGACCTTGCAGGTCAGGTAGCCGAGGAGGCCGAAGGAGAGGCGGAGGAGGCCGGGGAAGGTGAGCTGCTTCTGGGCCATCGTTTCCGGCGAGTACTGTTTCCACAGGCGGCCGTGTTTCAGGGTGAGCTGTTTGCGGCCGTAGCCGTACCAGTAGGACTGCTTGATGAGGCCGATGTAGTCTGTGACGGTCTGCCGGTGGATCAGCATGTCTTCGCTGTAGCCGATGGCGCCGCCGGCGTCGACCGCCCGGATGTTGAGGTCGATGTCCTCGGCGGTGACGAACCGGGTGTCGAACCCGTCTATCCGCTCGAACAGCTCCTTCCGGTAGGCGAGGTTGCAGGAGGGGTAGGTGACGTCGTAGCCCTTGTAGTCGACTGTCACCCGCTGTATCTCTCCGAACGGGCCTTCGTTGATGTAGCGGCCGGCGACGACGTCGTAGCCCTCCTGTATTTTTTCGCGGATGGCGTCCATCCAGCCCGGTGTGGCGATGCAGCCGCCGTCGATGAACGCGACGACGTCGCCCGCTGCCTGTGCGACGCCGTAGTTGCGTCCTTCGCCGCGGCTGCCCCGGCGGACATACAGCGTTATCTCGTCGTGTTCGGCTGCGTAGTGCTTGACGATGCCCCGGGTGCCGTCGGTGCTGTGGGCGTCGACGACGATGACCTCGAAGGGCTCCCGTTGTTTGAGCAGGCTGTCGAGCAGCGGGGCCATGCTGTCGGCCTCGTCTTTGACGGTGATGACGACGCTGATGAACACATGCTGGAATGAACCGTGGCCTAATATAGTTTTATATGGCAAACGTTAAAAGCGGGGCGGCATTTGCCAGGTATTCATGACCAACGTGGTGCTGCTCACTGTTGACTGCCTCCGGGCCGACCATCTCGGCTGCCACGGCTACCGACGGGACACCTCACCGTTTCTTGACGGGCTGGCCCGCAGCGGCCTGTGGTGCCGACAGGCGTACGCCAACGGCCCCAACACCCGTCATTCGATACCCTCGATGCTCACGTCGACCTATCCACTGCTTTTCATGCAGGAGGCACAGAAGGGGCGGCTACATCCCGGCAGGACTCCGCTCGCCCGTGTGCTCCAGGAGCACGGCTACGCGACGGCGGGCGTTCACTCTAATCCATATATCTCCAAATTCTACGGCTACCATCGCGGCTTCGACCATTTCAACGACTATATGGGCGGCCAGGTCGACGAGGAAAGGGAGCGCAGCCGGCTTGGCGGGATGCTGCACGAGGCCGCAAAGGGAGTCAAGGCACTGCTCGGCCGGAGGCTTCCACATGAGGAGGCACCGACGGTGAACGATGCGGCCCTGGACTGGATAGCCGGAGCATCGCAGCCGTTTTTCTGCTGGCTGCACTACATGGACGTCCACATGCCCTATGTACCGCCGAATCGGTGGCTCCGTGAGCTCGAGTTGCCCCGGTACAGCCATCCACGCAAGATATGGATGGGAAAGAAGATCGACGACCCGGGGATGCGCGACGACATTCCCGACAGCGAGGTGCCGGACTACGTGAACCTCTACGACGCCTGTATCCGGTACACCGACGAGGCGATCCGTGACCTTGTTGCCCAGGTTGAGGAACGGTGGCCGGACACCCTGTTTGTTATCACGGCGGATCATGGCGAGGAGTTCCGGGAGCACGGCGGCCTCAGCCACCTCGAGAAGCTCTACGACGAGCTCCTGCACGTCCCGCTTTTGTTGTATGGCTCGGGCGTCGACGCTGCAACGCTGGACACGCCGGTGTCGCTGCTCGACGTGGCGCCGTCCATCCTGGACCTGCTGAACATCGAGGTGCCCGGGCACATGCAGGGTACCCCTGTCACCGCGGGAGGCGACCGCGGCCACGTCATCAGCGAGGCATGGCGCGACGGCCGCGCGACAGCCGTCCGTGACGGCGACTGGAAGCTCATCCTCGCAGACGACACACGTGAGCTGTACAACCAAAAAGAGGATCCGGACGAGCAGCACGACGTCGCCGGCGGCCACCCGGACGTCGTAGGCGACCTCGAACGGGAAATCGACGGCCACATCGAGATGCTCCGGGAGGAGCGGCGACGGCGGAACACCCGGCTGCAGAAGGCGAAGATAAAAAAAGTCACGAAGGGGCTAAACCTATGAAGATTCTCATGCTCCTCTCCAACCCATTCGTCGTCGACCCGCGGGTGCACAAGGAGGCGAAGGCTTTGGTCGATGCGGGGCATGAGGTGACGGTGGTCGTGTGGGATCGCCGTGGCGACTATGAGCCGGAGGACGTGGTGGACGGGATCCGGCTTGTCCGTCTCCACAACACCGGCCTGATGCGGGTGCTGCCGCATGACCTGCTGCGCAATCCTGTCTGGTGGCGACGTGCCTATAAGAAAGGGCTGGAGCTGTACCGCGATGGCTACGAGTTTGACGTGGTGCACTGTCACGATCTGGACACGCTGCAGGCCGGCGTCTGGCTGAAGAAAAAACTGGGTTGCAAGCTGGTCTATGATGCGCATGAGGTTTTTGGATATATGATAGCTATTGATGTACCAGATATCATCATTAAATTAACATTTCTTTTTGAAAAAACAATTATTAAAGCGGCAGATGAAGTTATTACTGTGACAGAGCCATGTAAAGAATATTTTACATCTATTACGGATAGTCCAGTTACTACGGTACTAAACTGCAAGAATGTCATTAGTTCCGAATATCATCCCCCTCACGAGAAAAAAAGTTTTTTATTGTCATATATTGGAATCTTGCATAGAAAGAGATTTTTTCCGGAGATAGTAGATATTATCGGAGGGATGGAAAATTCGGAGTTAGAAATTGCAGCTAAAAAAGAGAATATTGATCTATATAATATAGTGAAGCATAAGGCAGAACAATTTGATAATGTTACCTTTTTGGGCCCTATCAGTTATGACGAAGTATTAGAGAGAACTTTTAAGTCTGATGCAATTATTTGTTTGTTAGATCCTGCCAGGCCGAGCGCAAGATTTGGTCTTCAAAATAAAATATTTGAGTCAATGGCAACGGGAAGGCCGGTTATTGTTGCAGAGGGAAATTATGCAGCTGAGTTTGTTGAAAAGAACAATTGCGGGGTAATTACCGAATATTCCGAGGAAGGTTTAAAAAAGGCGATTCTAATGTTACAACAAAATCCAGATATGTGTAAAAAACTTGGGAAGCAAGGATTACAAAGAGCGGTAAGTACTTACAATTGGGGAAAACAAAAGGAAAAATTGTTGGAGATATACTGGAGGTTAGGGAAATGAAAATTATCTCGGTTGTAGGTGCGAGACCCCAATTTATCAAATGCTCACCTGTATCTAGGTTATTAAGAAAAAATCATGAGGAGTTAATCCTTCATACTGGCCAGCATTATGATTATGAATTATCTCAATTAATGTTTGAGCAACTCAATATTCCTAGACCCCAATATAATCTAGAGATTGGCTCTGGTTCGCATGGTCAACAGACTGGGAGGATGTTAATTGAGTTGGAACGAGTTTTTATGAAAGAAGAAGCTGATTATATTTTAGTGTATGGCGACACCAATTCTACACTAGCTGGCGCATTAGCTGCAGTAAAGATTCACATACCTATTGCTCATGTTGAATCAGGAGTTCGGAGATTTGATAAGAGTATCCCTGAAGAGGTGAATCGTACTTTGACAGATGTTGTCTCTGATATTTGTTTTGCTCCTTCGGCCAATGCAGTACAAAATCTTTCGAAGGAAGGTATTAACGAAGGAGTATTCTTGGTCGGCGATGTCATGTATGATTCTTTGCATAATAATATGGAGGTCGTAGAAAAAACATCTACTATATTAACTGATTTAGAAATAGAAAAAGATGGATATTCGGTTGCAACGGTTCATAGGGCAAACAATACGAATAACAAGGGGTCTTTGACGAATATTGTAAATGCATTTGTCGGTACCGACGAAAAAATTGTGTTTCCAGTTCATCCACGTACAAAAAAATATCTTAAAAAATACAATTTATTCGATAAATTAGAGACCAGTAGTAATGTGATTGTTATAAGCCCGATTAGCTATCTGGATATGCTGATGCTAGAGCGCCACGCTAGAAAAATCATAACCGATTCTGGAGGAATGGAAAAAGAAGCGTATTTTTTAAAGAAGCCTTGTATAACTCTTAAAGAATCCACTTGCTGGGTTGAGACTGTTTCCGATGGATGGAATAAATTGGTCGGAACAGACACTAAAAAAATTATTAACGCAATAGATAACTTTTCCCCGAAAACTGCGCAAAATAATTATTATGGTAACGGAAATGCAAGCCGCAAGATAAAAATGATTTTTGATAGGATTGACGCATCTGCTGGTAAGGAAAGTTTTCCGTCATATATTTAGATAATACGTTATAATCGTGGTACAAATTTTATCACTTCAAATGCTTCCGCGTAGTCTGCTTGTATCTGTGTGCCGCGCATCTTGAGGATGCTTCTGAAGTAGTCCTCGGTGAAATAATGTCTGTCCTGTTGTGTGGTGTAGGCTTGTAAGGCTTCAATTTTTTTATTGATGTGGCGCTCTTCAAGGGGAATGAATGAGTTCGTGGTTATCTGGATGTTGTTCCACGGCATTTCATATCCGAGGATGGTGGACCGTTTGAAGGCTCGCATGGCTTCACGGGTCACGACGCCATGATCCTGATGGAGATCGGTTGTCGCCGGCGTTAACACCAGGTCTACCTCATGGGCCTGGTTATAGTCATACAATAGCTGCAGGATCTCCTGTCGATGCTGTGGGAAACAGCGTCGCTGGAAATCAAATATCTCTACATTTTTAATTCCAAGAATGTGAGATGCCTGTTTAACTGCTCGCCTGTTTTCCTCGACGTCACACCAGGATATAGCAAAAAGCTCCAGGTTACATTTTTTCTCCTGGAGTTTTGCAATTGTTCCCCCGGCGCCAAGCTCTGCATCATCGGTATGCGGACTCAATATCAATACGTTTTTGAACATATTCTCACCTATAGCACCCTTTTGCCTTTTTTATGGAACACCTGGTCCATGTATCTCGTCATCCTTCGACCGTAGTCAATTTTTGTCGCATATGTTCGTATTTCTTCCGGCGTTATCTCTTCAAGCGCGAGCTTGATGGCTAAATACGGAGCAATAACGTCTTTTTGGTATATAAATGTAGAGACCCGTGGGTTTATCTCGATGAGTTTGTCGCCGATGAATTGGATATTTACACAATAACTTAAGGGAATAGCCCTCAGTATTTTTCGAGTTTGCTCTATTAGATCCGGACGATGTACCAGTTCCCCCCGGACAATCACTCCCCACCGTGCCTGCTCCACCGTTTTGACTGTTGTGAGCAATTCTTTTCCGTTGAGGCATAAAGCATCTGTGGTTCGCTCCATCCCATCGAGATATTCCATCACGATCAGTTTAGGGAAATCTGTCTCGTCTGTGAATATTTGCTTGAAAGCCTCCAGAGACATATATTTACTATTTGGTTTTTTTTCCATCAACAGCTGTTTTTTGTCGACGGAGGCATCCAGTATTCGGACTCCTCTGCTGCCTTTGCCTACATGTGGTTTAAAAATTACCGGGTTCCGCGGATATCCGAGCTCCTCTATTGCTGTGAGGAATTCCTCTAAATTTTCAACTGAACGATACCTTGGGAGATGTATGTCGGTGTTTTTTCTCAGTTCTTCATACATGCGGTATTTGTTGTTGGCAATCGCTATGGCCTCAGGGCTTGACACCACAACCGATACTCCTCGCTCTTCGAATTTTTTTTTGTTGCATGCCAATGGATGTACCTCGAACGTTGATTCTGGAAAAAGAACATCTGGTTTTTCTTTTTCGACAATGTCGAGCATGGCCGGTATATATTCCTTCGAGCGGCCTGCAGGAACTTGATAAAACCTGTCAGCCATGAATCGTCCAACTGCCTCCTCGTCCATGTCAGTCCCTACAAGCTCTATGTCTCGCTCTCCGTTGTTTTTCAACATACGAATAAGAGTGGATGCGCCCGGGCATCCGCAGGCGGTCAGCAGGACTTTTAAATCTTTCATAGGGGCGAAAAGGAAACGAGTATTATATTTCTTGTCATTCTTTCTCTACGCTTTTCTCAACTTCCTCGCGCAGGAGCCCAAGTATCCGTTCTCTGATGTCCAGGAAATCATCGTCGGTGTAATCACGTGGCCGTGGAAGATCAACGTCGATGGTTCCCTTGATGGTCCCCGGCCGCGCCGTCATTATGCATACCCGATCGGCCAGGAAGACAGCCTCGATGACGCTGTGGGTGACAAACACCACGGTTTTCCGCATCTCCTGCCATATCTTTATCAGTTCACGCTGCATGTATTTCCTCGTCTGCGCATCCAGCGCCCCAAAGGGTTCGTCCATCAACAGCACCTCGGGCTCATAGGCCAATGCTCTGGCGATGCCGACCCGCTGTTTCATGCCGCCGGACAGCGTATGCGGGTAGGCACCCTCGAACCCGTCGAGGCCGACCCCGTCTCATCTGTTTCCGTTCCGTCATCGGATTCCC
>CAYSUV010000046.1:6917-8011 GCA_964434275.1 Hadarchaeota archaeon (SeqCode)
TATCCCTTTATCTCGAGGCCGAATGTCACGTTCCGGAGCACCGTCCTCCACGGGTAGAGCGCGAAATCCTGGAAGACGAACCCGCGGTCGTTGTCAGGCTTCGTGATCGGATGCCCGTCCATCATGATGTCTCCCGCTGTGGGTTTTTCAAATCCGGCGATGAGTGCAAGGAGCGTTGATTTACCGCATCCGGATGGCCCGACGATGACGGTGAACTCGTTGTTTTTCACGTCGAGGTCGAGGTCGTTTAAGGCCATGACCTCTTTTTTCCCGCGGAAGATCTTTTGCACGTTTCGTGCCTGTATCTTTATGGAATCCTTCATTGTCTTACCTCTCCGACACCATTCCCCATTTTTCGATCGTGTTTTTCTCGATCCAGCTCATCAGCAGCCGGTCGATGAGCATCCCGATAACTCCTATGATGGCGAGCCCGAGAAACATCACCGTTACGTCGTTCCAGAATCGGGCTTCGTAGATCATCTTCCCGATGCCCCATTTCACGAGAGCTGCCAGCATCTCCGCTCCGACCAGCGCTCGCCAGGAGTATCCGATGGCGAGCCTGAGGCCGGGGATGATGGATGCCAGTGAGCCGGGCAGCATGACGTGGAAGAAGAGCGATGTTCGGTCGGCGCCTGCGATGCGGGCGGCGTCGACCAGCTGGTCGTCGACCATTCGCATGCCGTTCATCGTGCTGTAGGTGATGGCGAAAAACCCGCCGAGGAAGATGGCGGTGATGACGGTTTCTTCTCCAAGCCCGAGCGTGATGAGGAGGACGGGGACCCAGGCGATGGTGGGGATTGATATGAGGAGGCTCAGTACCGGTGTGAAGGTCTCAGCTACCCATTTTTTCATGCCCATCGCTGCGCCGGCTGCGATGCCGAGGACGACGGCCAGTATGTAGCCGGCGAAGAGGCGGTAGAGGCTCTGTAGCAGATGCCGCTGCAGGACGTTTCTCTGGAATGCGAGGCGGTAGAACGTGACGGCGAGCTGCGAGGGGGCGGGAAGCTGGTGTATCAGGTCGAGGGAGGCTACTGCCTCCCAGCAGACGGCGAGGACCGCGAAGGGCGCTATAAATTGGAGCCCGGCGAGTGTCT
>CAYSUV010000047.1:0-7928 GCA_964434275.1 Hadarchaeota archaeon (SeqCode)
CTCCATATGTGATTACTCCATTTCTATCTCTTTCCCTAGTTTTAATTGTTGTCAACAATGCTTTCCCATCGTCAGCTAAGGTCATAGCATCGAGTGCTTCCCCTTCGATAAATTCCATGACTAGAAGCTTTGGGAATTTCACTTCTTCTTTGAATATACTTTTCATCTCTTCTAGGGTGATATATGTGCTAGTGGGTTTTCTATTGAGCAAAATTTCTTTTCTATCTATATCGGGAGAGATTACTCTATAACCTCTGCTCCCGCTACTTACTGGAGGTTTAAAACAGACTTTTTCATTTGGATAACCTAGCTCATGTACTACTTCTATAAATTCATCCAAATTTTCGACAAGTTGAAATTCCGGGAGTGGGACTTCACCTTCAAGAGTTTTGTAAAGTTTATACTTGTTTTCAGAGGTAAGGAGAGGGTCGTAGTCTGACACTACAGGAATTGCTCCTTTTTCGGTTACTTTATTTCTTTCTTTTGATAGTGAGAATACTTCTGCTGTTCCATGAGGTAAAACAACATCTATATCCTCTTTTTCTACTATCTTTAAAATTTCTTGTATGTAGTTATCTTCGCTTCCGTGGGGGACAGTATAGAATTTATCTGTGAGCACTTTCCCTATGACATTGTCCCTTGCATCTGTCCCTACTATTCTTAAATCGTCGCTATAAGCTTTTCTTAGGTACCGAATCAGAGTGCTAGCTCCAGGGCAACCAGAGGCTGTAAAGAGCAAGTTCATCTTTTGTCACTGTAGTATTGTTCATTTTGATTAGTAAAAATTTTATTATAGCGTTTTATCCTGACTTTTAATATTCTTATTGTATCCGCAGGAATTGGGACATAATTAATTCATTCTGTTTTGTCTTCTTCAAATATGATGACGAGTGCTCTCTTCCCGATGTGTTCTTTGTAGCATCCGATCTTTGCTGAGTTTCCGAACGGTGTGACTTCTTTTTCGTAGAACGTTTCTACATCTTCTGTCAGGATGACTTTTTCGTCAGTCAGTTCAATTTCTCCCATCACTTTCGTATATCCATGGATATACTTATAAGGTTTGTGTTACTAATTAAGGACAGCATGAAAATAACTCGGAAACGTGCGAAAAAACTGTACAAGGTTTTGGAAGAAGAGAAGGAGAAGATTCGAAAGGAGAACGAAGAGGGAGAGGATGATTATCCTTACGAGAAATGGGAGCGGGAAAGAAAGAAGATCGTGAAAAGGTTGCAAAAACTTCCGGGACTGGTCGAAAAAGCCGCCTCCCAGCTAGAAGTTGACAGACCAAATCGCGGTAGAAAACAAAAGCTGGATCCCGAACAGAAAACCATGCTCTTCCTGTTCGCCCGATTAACGCAGAAAAGCAACCGTGACATGGAAGCCATACTCTCATTGCTAGGTCCCGCATTCGATGTAGATGTTAGTTATAAGACTATAGAACGGCTTTACTCGGACGAAGAAGTCAAAACGGTCTTGCATAACCTTTTCTTGCTTTTACTTGACGAAGAAGACGTTTCAGGCGACTGTTCCGGAGACGGAACAGGTTATTCGCTTCAAGCAGGTAAACATTACCGGAGTGAAAGCAAAAAGAATGGGAAAAAGTTTCGGTATGTCTTCCGTCTCGCGGATCTAAAAACGGGTATGTATATCGGGTATGGTTATTCTAACAAATCGGAAAAGGAAGCTTTCAAAAAAGCCGTGAAGTTCGTCAAGAGGCACGACATCCCCTTTCAAAAGGTCAGACTCGACAAGTATTATAGCAACGAGAAGGACATTCAGAAGCTGGGAGAAGAGGTGGAAGCGTGCGTGCTTCCGAAGAAAAACCTCTCCAACTTCGGGTACGAATGGCACGAAATTCTGAACAAGATCAAGGAAGACCCGTACGGTTTTTTGAAGGATTATTTCAAGCGAGAACTTTCGGAAACTTTTTTCGGAGCGGACAAGAAAAGGTTCGGAAGAAAAATCTCGCAACGGAGGGAGGACAGAAGAGAAACTGCATCATTCGCAACCGCAATCCTGCACAACCTTTTCACCATAAGACTGCCACTGACTTGACCGAATTATGTCCCAATTCCCAAAAATTTTACTTGTTTTTATTTTTCTTGGAACATAGTTTTACATTTTCGATAAAATAGGTCCAAATCTTATTTTCTATTTCAAGTCATAATGATTTGTTGATTGGATTTATAAGCGCTGATTGTGGAATTTGAACCGGAGATTTAAGTGAGAAAACAATCTTTTAGTAAACTCAACTCAGGTGGTAATATTGCCAAGGATAGCTGTACTGGATAGAGAAAAATGCCAACCTAAAAAATGTGCAAATGAATGCAAAGATTTTTGTCCAGGAGTAAGAGTTGGCGATGAAACAATACAAATGGGCGATGAGGGCAAACCCATTATATCTGAAGAATTATGTGAAGGGTGTGGAATCTGCGTTCATAAATGCCCTTTCGATGCTATTCATATCATAAACCTCCCAGAAGAATTGGAGGAAAGATGTATTCACAGATACGGGCCGAACGGGTTTGCGTTATATGGGTTGCCAGTTCCTAGGGAGGGAAAGGTTTCTGGTTTGATTGGTAGGAATGGGATTGGTAAAACTACGGCTTTGAGGATTTTGGCGAATGATATAAAGCCAAATCTCGGTTGCGATGAGCCTGCTTCGGTTGGGGATTTGAGAGAGTTTTTTAAAGGGTCTGAGTTGCAGTCTTATTTCGCTGATATTGAGGGTGCTAGGATTTCTTATAAGCCGCAGTCTATAACTTATCTTCCTTCGGCTGTTGAGGGAGTTGCGGGAGATTTGTTAGAAAGTACAGATGAGAGGGGTAAGGCGAAGGAGTTTGTGGACGAATTGGAATTGGGAGAAATTTTAGACAGGGATGTTGATGCTTTGAGTGGTGGAGAACTGCAAAGGCTTGGAATAGCTGCCGCTTCTGTTAAGGATGCGGATTTGTATTATTTTGATGAACCTGCTTCTCATCTTGATATTTATCAGCGTTTGAATGCAGCTCGAGCTATTAGAGGTTTAGCGGGCGAGGACAAGTCGGTTATAGTGGTAGAGCACGATTTAGCTGCTTTGGATTATATGTGTGATTATGTACAGGTTGTTTATGGGACTCCTAACGCTTATGGTGTTGTTTCTGAGCCCAGAAGTGTTCGGAAAGGTATTAATGTTTATCTTGATGGTTATTTGAAAGAAGAAAATGTTAGGTTTAGACCCGAATCTATAAGTTTTGAAACTAAACCTCCCTCTGATTTTCAAGAGGGGAAGGAGCCTTTCCTTAAATTTTCTAGCTTAGAGAAGAGGTTTGAGGGATTTGAGTTAAATGTGGAAGGAGGAGAAGTTTATCAGGGTGAGGTAGTTGGAGTCGTCGGGCCGAACGCCACTGGTAAGACTACATATGTGAGGATGCTTGCTGGAGAGTTGGATCCCACTTCCGGAAAGGTTAATGCTAATCTAAAGGTTTCGCATAAGCCTCAGTATCCGGAAGTAGATTTTGATGGTTCCGTAAGGAGTTTTCTTTTCTCCCGTCTTTCCGATTTCAATCAGAATTTTGAGGTTGAGGTTTTGAAACCTTTAGGTGTTACTGATTTGTTGGAGAATTCTGTTCAAAGTCTTAGTGGTGGTGAGTTGCAGAGAGTGGTTATCGCGGCTTGTTTGGGGGAAGCAGCAGATTTGTATCTTTTGGATGAACCAAGTGCGTATTTGGATGTGGAGCAAAGGCTCCAAATGGCGAGAGTGGTGGAAAGGTTAATAGAGGGAAAAGAAGCTACGGCGTTCGTAGTAGATCATGACGTTCTAACTATAGATTATTTGTCGGACAGATTACTAGTTTTTGGAGGCCGTCCAGGAGAAAAAGGTAATGCAAGAGGACCATTAGGAATGCGGGGAGGTATGAACCTGTTTTTGGAGGAAGTAGGTGTAACGTTTAGGAGAGACCCTAGGACAGGAAGACCTAGAGTGAATAAGCCTGGCAGTAGGTTGGATGAGGGGCAAAAAGAGGAGGGCGAGTATTATTATACGGGTTGATTTTCTTCCGATTTTTTGACTAGGTAGATTTTATTTTCTCTTACTTCAGCTCTAACTTCTTTTCGTTCCCCCATTTCGCTTATAACCTTCTTTAAAGGATTTATTACTTCACTTGCTTCTCTTTTTGTTTTTATTCCAACTTCTTTTTCATCTGAGTTAAGGAACTTATTAATGAGAGGTGATAATCGATTTTTTAGTTCTTCCGTCCTGTCTTTCTTTTCAACCTTTTTCGTCTGACTCAATTGAATGAGAGAAACCCCGATCAAAATTAGTGCAATAGGTATGTTTGTCCAGTAAGTTCGGTAAATCGCTTCCCAAATCGAGTTTATATCAACCCAAAAAGGTTGTCCAGGGCCGAGCCCTAGAAATTGTCCTATCGATCCTACAAGCCCTACAACTCCCAATACTATCAGGAAAACACCTATTACGAGTGTATTTCTATTCATTTTTTTCGGCTCCGTTGTTTTTCTATAAGTTTTAAGGGAAATTATGTTGGTAGGTTGTTCTCTTATTTGTTTAATCTAATAAGGGAACTAAAAAGATATTATCCCGATTAGTTATTCTAGCTAATATCCTATTCCCATAATTAAAAATAGAAAAAAGACAAATTCCAAATATTAAAAAGAAAACTTTTTCTTAAAACAAGCTAATACAAAGAATTGAGGAGAATTAAATGGGAGTTAAAGACGACATCCGATGGTTGAAGGAGGTTGAGGAAAGGCTGGATTTGTTCGTTCATGTAGCCAAATCAGAGTCGGCTAGAGTAAGAGAGTTAAAAAAATTTCTAGGTTCTGATGATTGGTGGCCTGTAAAGCATCATGTAAAAGACTTGTCGGATAGAGGATTGGTAGAAGAGAACGATGAAGGCGGTTATCAGATAACAAAGGATGGAAAGAAAGTTTTCGAATCTTTAGAAACGGTTACAGGTATCGAATCAGTTTGATTTTGTTATAGTTTTCGCGTTTCCACCTTTCACGATAACGGTCTCGTACTCTTTTATTGAACCGTTTTCTTTCTCTTCTTTAACATCTTTAAGAACTAAGTTCATGTAATCATCAACTTTTTTTAGATTGCCCCGGAGAGTTTTTCCTCCCTTCAAATGAACGTCTATTTCTTCACCTATCAGATTCTCTAAGTTTATAGAATCATTTTTTGACATTTAAATCAATTCGAATTGTGCAAGCTATCTAATTAAACTTTTTTTTACTTTCATCTACCCCTCCCGATAACCCGTTAAAAACTCTATTATTGAAAATATAAGTGAGGTATAAAAAAAATGCCATGCGCCAGCGCAAAAGGATTCAAAGATTATAGAAAATTGAAGGGTCAGAGAAAAGCAAAAGACTTTCAAAAAATAAAAGTTCAAGATTGGCTAAGTCAAGAAATAGAATCTATGCCTATGTCAGATTTTGGATAACTGCTTTTCCAAATCTATTGGATAAAATAAAGAATGAAGGGCATGAGATTATAAATTATATGAGCCATCACTGCCACTCCCAACCCTCCAGCTAGATATCCTCCCCCCACAATTATACCACCAACAAAATAGGAAATAGTTGCTACAGGGTAAGTCCCAGGATTAGATAGATGGAAAAGTGCAAATAAACCAGCTGAACCAATTAATCCTATCCATTTCGATTGGCTACGCTGTGATATCTCTTCAAGTAAAACACCCCTAAAAATCCACTCCTCTAAAATAGGTAAGATTGTTATGGAGGCTATTAATAGGGGGAAAGAAAAACTGGCTATTTTTACAAAGATGTTTTCTTCAGAAAGTAAAGGGCCGAATAGTTTTGTGGTTATTGTCACTACTTCTATTTCTATGATGTATATTGCTATGCCGAATATTATTGAGAGGGAGAATAGTTTAATCCACTGGGATTTGTTCGCTTTTTTTGCTTTTTTTATCCAGTTTCGAGGTCTTATCTGTTCTAAATAATGAGGTTTTTGACCTAGAATTCTTCCAACGATTATTCCCAGTAGGGCTCCTGGGATTATTATCCGGGCGATATTTATCCAAAACAATTATTGATCACGAGGTGTGTTTTTTTGACATTTTGTCATATTTTTCTTCGACTGGTTTGCTTACTTTTATTTTCCACTTCAATTCTCCTTGTTTTTCTCTACTTTCTATTTCTCCTTCTTCTTGCAGTCGATAAAGATCCACTCTGAGGCTAGAAACAGGAATCTCGGTTTTTTCGGATAATTTTTCTATGCTGATAGGTTTCCCCGCTTCTTTTAAGGCGTTTATAATTTCGTTTCTTTTCATTTTTTCTTACCCAGCTGGTTTCTTATAGTGATACATTTACTAAGAGTATTAATAATAACCTTTTATTTCTTTGATATGACCCTAATTTTTATCAGCCTTTTAACTTTAAGAATTAGTGATTACCAATGAAAAGAGGGGATTTAGATGTCATCGCAAGAAGAAAAACTAGAACAAGTAGCCGATATAATGAGCAGGGTGTCAGAAGATACTTCCGTTCCGAGAAACATAAGAAAGGCGGCAAAAGAGGCCAAACAATCTTTGCTTGATGAGGATGAAGATCCGGTAGTAAAAGCTTCGGCTGCAATTTCTATTTTAGATGAGATAAGTAATGATCCTAATATGCCAGTTCATACTCGGACTACTATTTGGGACGCTTTGAGTGTTTTAGAAACTATAAAAGAATAAGCGATTTTTGGAAAGCTCTACTTTTTAGTTTGATTTTTATTCTACAGTTGCGTGCTGTTCACTCAGGTCTTCTTCTTTTTTTCCTAATTCTTTCATCAGACTGGCTATAACTCCGTCCAAGAAGGTAAGCGCAGTTACTTCAAATAAGGTGCCAAGCGGTGTTAGAGATTCGTATTCTCCGGTGATTTGCCTTTCAGTGTAGCTTTTTTCCGCCGCCGTCTCGATCCTTCCAGGCAGTTTCACAACGTGATCGGCTAGTTTTCCCAGTTTAGAGTCCGGATAAGAAGTTATGACTATTATTTCCGCTCCTATCTCTTGTGCTGTTTTGGCAGCACTTACAACTCTGGTTGTTTCTCCCGAACCCGAAACTCCGAGAAATAAATCCCCTTTTTGGAGGCTTGGAGTTATAGTCTCTCCGATTACATGGACGGTTATATTTAGATGCATCAATCTCATTGCGAAAGCTCTGGAGATTAGGCCTGATCTTCCAGCTCCGGCTACGAACACTCTTTTGGAGTTCAGAATATTTCTTACGAGTTCGTCTACCTCGTTCTGATTTAGTTTTTCGGAGACTTTTTCGGCATGTTTTGTGATGATTTTCATTGCTTTGGATACTTCTTCCATGGTTGTTTCTAATCTTTTCTTATATTTGTAAATTTAAAAGATTGCTTTAATTTTTCAAGAAATGATTCTTAAGATTAGATGAAAAATATGAGTCGGTGGCAGAGATAATGTTATATCTTTTGGGTTTGACTTTGTTGGTTACTGGCGGGATTTTGATTGTTCCTGCTCCGATAACTTTACTTTTTGGGGAAGCGAATCTTGCTCTCTATTTTTTAATACCTGCTATAGTGGCTATTTCGCTTGGTTTTTTTCTTTATAAGAATTTTGAGAGAAAGGAATTGACATTTGGAAAAGCTATGGTGGTAGCAGCCCTTGCGTGGTTAATCGTTCCGCTTTTCGGAAGTTTACCGTTTATCTTCGGTTCAAAATTGGGTCCTCTGGATGCTTATTTTGAGAGCATGTCTGGGTTTACCACTACGGGGTTGACTATGTTTCAGATGTCGGGTCCGGGATTGATTGATGCTCCTAAAACTATTTTGTTTTGGCGAAGTTTTTCGCAGTGGGTTGGCGGGATAGGGGTTATGGTTTTGTTTTTGTCAGCGATTATTGGAGCTGGGAAAGTTGCTAAACAATTATATTCTGCTGAAGGTGGTGGTGGGA
>CAYSUV010000048.1:0-7844 GCA_964434275.1 Hadarchaeota archaeon (SeqCode)
TCTTTCCTCATAATCGTCTCTAGGGGGATGAAACCGCCTCAATTTTGATTAGTATATACCTCAACTATCAAAGAACAAATTAGCAACATAGGCCTAAATAATTCATGAAGTCGACGAAACAAGTGGGTAACGCTTTATTCTAGTGACAGAGAACTTTTTTGCTAGTTTTAAAATAATTCAAATGAGTATCCTCGAGATGGAGGAGACAATTTGAAAATATTAACAGCTAATTCGGGAAGCTACCCTAGAGTTGGTGACGGGCCCGGCCAGATGAAGCTTAGAGAGGCATATAATGACTGGGAAGTTCAGAATATTTCCGATGAGGAGATGGAACGTGTTTATGAGGAGTACACAGAGGAAGTAATAGAAGAACAAGAGAAAGCTGGTTTGGATGTCGTAACCGATGGTTTGCTACGTTGGTATGATCCTGTTTCTCATTTTGGAAAAAAGATTTATGGGTGTGAGATTGACGGATTATTGAGGTACTTTGACACTAATTTTTATTATCGCCAGCCAGTCATAACAGACGAACTTAGAAGAAGTGAACAAATCGTTCTAGAAGAATTCTTATCCGCAAGAAAATTTGCCTCGAAGTCTTTAAAACCGGTCGTTACTGGTCCATTTACCTTGGCTCATTTGTCCATTGATGAGTTTTATGGGGGATTTGAGGGTTTGGTTCATAGTTTTTGTAATATTATTGCTGAGGAAGTTAGAGATTTATCTGGAACCGGAGTGGAGGAGATACAAATTAACGAACCAGCGATTTTAGAGAGAAAAGAAGATTTCGATATTTTCGCTAATGTTTTTGAAAAGATTGCTAATGTTTGTGAAGAACCCCAGTTAGATTTGCACGTTTATTTTGGCGATTCGACCCCTCTTTATGATGACTTTCAGGATCTGCCGGTTGATTTGCTGAATTTAGATTTTACTCATAGCTCTAATTTGGTTGAGTTGATAAGGGAAAAAGGATCTGATAAAAAATTAGGTTTGGGATTAGTCAATGCTAGAAACACTAGAGTAGAAAAAGCTGATGAGATAGTTCCCATTATCAAAAAGATAGAACCATATCTTGAATGTGACGAGGTTTATTTAAATCCATCTTGCGGTTTGGAGTTTTTACCCAGAGAGAAGGCCTATGAAAAGCTAGTGAAACTCGTGGAAATAGCGGAAAAAGCAAAGGTGGAGGTGCTATAATTTCGAAAAAAATGGCTGAATCCGAACTTGACTTGCCTTTACTCCCTACTACTACTGTCGGAAGTTTTCCAAAGCCTAAGGAATTGAAAGAGGCCCGAAAAAAGTATCTGGAGGGGAAATTGCAAGAAGAGGACTTGAGGCCTTTGGAGGAGAGGGCAACTAGAAAATGGATAGAAATTCAAGAGGATTTAGAGTTGGACGTTCTAGTAGACGGAGAGATGTATCGAGGAGATATGGTAGCTTACTTTGCTAGAAATTTCGAAGGGTTTGAAATGAGTGGGTTGGTGCGTTCTTATGGGAACCGATACTATAGAAAACCGATTATAAAAAAAGAAGTAAAATGGACAAATCCTGTAACTGTTGATTATTGGAAATTCGCCCAAAAACAAACGGACAAGCCAGTAAAAGGAGTTGTTACAGGGCCTTATACAATGATGGATTGGACTTTCAATGAGTATTACCCTAATAGAGAAGAGGCATGTTTAGCTCTTGCTCATAATATGCGGAATGAAGTAAAAGCTCTGGTAGATGCGGGAGCAGAAATTATTCAAATCGATGAACCAGCTTTGTCGGCGAGACCTAGCGAATTGTCTGATTTTGTTGAAGAGGCGATGCGTGTTATGACTAGTGGTTTAGATACATATTTCATTACCCATATCTGTTATGGTGCCTTTGAATATATTTATCCTGAAATGTTGAAATTACCTGTTAATAATTTTGATTTGGAAATGTCTAACAGCGATTTAAATCTTACTCAATTATTTGAAAATAATCCTTTTACGAAAGATATTTCTGTTGGCGTTATTGAAGTTAATTCTCACATTGCCGAGAAGAAAGAAACTGTGAAAAAAAGAAGTGAAAGGGTTATAGAAGTTTTAGAACCTAATAAAGTTTGGATAGACCCCGATTGTGGGTTGAAAACACGCACAAAAAAAGAAGCAAAAGAAAAATTAGAAAGCATGGTGAAAGCAACAAAAGAAGCAAGAAAAGAGATAAATCAAAGATAAGGGTATAGCTATGAGAAAAATAAAAGAAATAGATAAAGAAGTGATAAATCTCATCACGAACGCATCACAATCATCTCACCCAAACGAGTTTGCAGGAATCCTAAGAGCTGATGGTAAAAGAATAACTGAAGTTCTAATTCTCCCAGGAACTTACTCCTCCGAAAGATCGGCACTTATGAAATTAAACACCTTACCTATTTCATCTAAAGCATGTGGATCGGTTCACAGCCATCCATCACCCAAAGCAACTCCCTCAAGAGCAGATCTAAACCTCTTCAACAAACTCGGCCAAGTACATATAATCGTAGCGTCCCCCTTCAACGAGACTTCATGGAAAGCTTTTGACAAAAAAGGAAAAGAAATAAGACTTGAAACCGTAGAAACAGAAAGCGTTGGCCCCTCTAGAGACGAATTCACCGAAAAATTCCTAGGCTAATATGACTAATAGAATTTAATCTGAAACTTTTTCTAACACTTCACACAAAACTTTCTAGGGTCGTACTGTGGATAATCTCATCGGATTGGTCGGATTAGGTCTGATTGTTGCAGGTTTTGGCTTTGAGATGTTGAAAACAATACAGAGAAAAAAATGCGATATGAATAGAATGGTCATAGTGATATTCATTATAGCCTCATTACTCTTGTTTTACCACGCATATTCTATCCGCGATACCATATTCATGGGGTTAAACCTAATTTTAACCGGGATAAATACCGTCAACCTTTACTACGCTTAAAATGATTACATGACCTTAGAATATATCAATTGATTTTTTATCTTCCGGACTAATTTACTAATGGTTAGAAAATGAATCGAATATTGATAAGTTATTATTCAAAGACAGGAACAACCAAAAAAATGGCTGAAAGCGTGGCAGAAGGAGTTTCTTCTAGCGATTTTGATACTGAAGTGGACTTGAAAAGTATTGAAACAGTAAATGTGGATTCGTTATTGGACTACGATGCCATTGTCTTAGGATCTCCTACTTACTATGGAGGACCTGCCGCTAAGATTAAGGAGTTTATCGATGAAAGTATTACCCATCATGGAGATTTAGAAGGTATGGTCGGAGGTGCTTTCTCATCCAGTGCAAATACTGGCGGTGGAAATGAAACAACGATAATTTCGCTGTTACAAAACTTGCTTATCCATGGTATGGTAGTACAAGGAATGCCAGATGGGGATCATTATGGACCAGTGGTTGTAGGTAGTCCTGAAGAGGAAGAGTTGCGACAGTGTCGGAGGTACGGACAAAGAATTGCTAGGCTCGTCAAAAGAGTTGAGGGATAAGTTTTCGACTTTATTGAAACATTAGTGTAGATGATTAATTTTGGATTGGAGATTGTGGAAACCTAAATATAGAGAAATAGTTGAAAGGTTGGATCTTGATGAAGCTAAGGATAGAGAAGCGTCTAAACTGCTCGGTTCTCTCCTTCCAAAAATGAACATATCTGGATTAAAAGAGATAGTAGAGGGAAAGGAGTGTATAATTTTTGGTGCAGGACCCTCATTAAAGTCGGATTTGAACAGGATTAGCAAGGCTGGATGGCTCGATAAAGGCTTGATTTCTGCTGACGGAGCGACAAAAGCTGTCTTTGAGTTTGCAGTTCCTGATATTATCGTTACCGATTTAGATGGTTATATTAGTGACCAAATTGAGGCTTGGGAAAAAGGTTCTTGGATAGTCATCCATGGGCATGGGGATAATATAGGAAAATTGAAGAGGATCGTACCAAAGTTTTCTGAGCGAGTCATAGGAACAACTCAGGTCGATAAACCCTCTGAATTATATAATTTCGGAGGTTTTACTGACGGAGATAGAGCAGCTTTTTTAGCAAATGAGTTAGGCGCTTCGAAAATCTTTCTAGCAGGAATGGATCTAGGAGAAAAAATTGGGAAATATACTGGGAAAACGAAAAAGGAAAAGAAAATAAAAAAACTAAAAATTTGTAAAGATTTGCTTTCTTGGTTAACGGAAGACTTAGACGCCGATTTGGTGAATATCACTAAGAATGGTGAAAATATACCCGGTATTCCTCGAAAGGATTTATGAAACTAGTCATACGAGGATTCGTGACCGGAAATAGTTTCGGCCATTTTCCACACAAAGTATAGGTTTATAATCGGTATCAGTCCGAACACCATCCATTTTCCTGTAGATTCTTTTTTCTCTAGATGTTCTAGTCTTTCATGAGTTTCGTAAACTTTGTCGTGTCCTGAAACCACTCCTGCTAGTTTATACAAAATGTACAAACCTACTACTAGGGCTGGTATCATCAGAACCCATACTGTAGCAGCCATTCCTGTAAACATTCCTGTTGTCGGGGCAGTGTAAGTTGTAGTACCAAATGAACCCCCTACCATACCAGCAGGACGCATATACCACGTAGCTGCCGACATGATCATACCTATTATCGATGGAATTAGAAAAATGACAAACCACTTCAACGTAGAGTCCTTAGGCTTCATATGAGACAGAGATTGGTATTTTTCCGTAATCGTCTCGTGAACTGACACGTCCTCAGCTGCCTTCCACATAAAATAAATATTTACGATAGGAATAATCGCTAGTATAAACCATAGAGCAGTTGAACCCTTCTTCTCTAAATGTTCTAACATTTCTTGAGCCAAGATTCTCACCTCCATTTTAAGTAGCAAAGAGCATGTAAAAACGTTACTGTCCTAAAACTGTTTTTAATTAGCCAGATTGGGAATAACTAAAAATATGTGTAATTAATACGAAACAGAAAGACTATAAATCTTAACAAGTTAGGTGGAGGGCTGCTACGGTCTTTTTCTCGTCTTTAAGCTCATTGTAAGTGTTACAAGCATCTTCAGTTTCTTTTGCTATGAGTTTTATCCCTTTAGATTCTATGAACACTTCCGTTTCTTCCAGGATTGAGACTCGGCCGTAAGCACCGGTTCCAACAATCAAAATCTCAGGAGAGTTTTCAATCACATCTTCAATATCTTCCGGATGCAGACTATGTCCCTCTTTCCGCCACCAGTTTCCTTTTACTTCATTCGGAAAAATTTTAACATCGTTTGTGTATTTTTCTCCGTCAATTATTATCTCTCCAAACGAGTAAGAATCTATCATGTTTTCATCAATTTTTCTAGATGGTTTTTTTCTTGTATTTTTCCCTGATTAGCAAGGTAATTCGGAAAAATTTTTCTATCGGCCGTATTTATCCATTAAGGATTCGAATAAATTCTTGTACCTTTGTTCGTTGTTACGTCTTAATTTGTATCCATATAGAGCACCGATAGCTAGACCCACAAAGTGAGCTACATGCCCTACCTTGTCCATCATCCCGCCGGATTTTAGAAATGCTAAGATAACTTCTATCGCTCCATAACCAACAGTAACCATCCATAGTTGCATCGGTAAGAAGAAAAATAATAGAACTGGCATTCTCGGGGCTAATACTGTTAAAGCTCCCAAGATTCCAAGAATAGCTCCACTCGCCCCTAACACAATATATTCAGGAGGTGTTACGATCACCTGGGCGAGAGAAGCAATGGTTCCGGACACCAAAAACAAGTATAGGAATTTGGTACTGCCTATCCTTCTTTCCAGAGCGGAACCGATAAAGAACAAAATAATTCCATTGAAAATAATATGAAACGGGTTTTGTGTGCTGTGAATAAAAATTGATGTGACAAGCGTCCAAGGCTTGCTAAGAAAAGTACTCTGAGTAGGTGCCAAGTACATTATGAACTCATTATAACCACTACCCAACAAAACCTGAGCAATTAATTGTCCGAAGTAAACCAATACGATAACAAGTAATAACTTTGAAGTCATGTCGCTAAAGAAAAAATTTTTCAAAAACTCCAAACCACCTACTCCCTGTGAAGGTTCTCTCGCCGACCGATACCTATCCTCTTCACCTCCCCCTCTGAAATCAAAAGGGCCCGTTGTGAACTTACCGACCTCTCCTTCTCCCTCCTCCGATTTCTTTGATTTCAAATCCTCACTAACACCACGATAAATACGCCCCTCTCTACGAGACTTCTCGTTCAACTCATCCAAACCAGAACAATCATGATTCTCAGGCAAACGATGCTTAGGGCAAAAAGACCCCCCACAATACCCACAAGTATAAGGCATCGTAACCTCCGCACCACAAAAATCACACTCAGCCATACATATCAACTACCGCCAAATTCGACCATTATTATGAATAACCACAGTAAAAAGAAACAGGGTCAAAAAATATAGCAAATAAGCAGGCCTAATCCGGTAAAATCTTCCAATTCTCCGAACCTAAAATCCGAATCATTTCAAAAAACACAACTTTTCTACAAACTAAACTGACAATTAAAAACTCACCCCTCACGAGACAAATCGGAAGAAACCTCCACACCCCCATAAAGCACAACTATAGCTCCACAGCTCAACGCTAACTCTTTCACCATCAAAGCATCTTCAAATTTATCGAAAATAAGTTCGGAGTTAGTCCTCCTACGACCAGATTCTAACTTCTTTAAATCCCGATAAAACTTCCGCACCTTACTTTTGTTTTCTCGAACTTTCGGAAAATCATAAACTAAAATCCATACCAAATCCCCATCCTCGTTCACAGCCCCACGAACTTTTTCAGTCATCACACTTTCCAAATTCATTATCTCACTCCAAATTATCAGATAAGCCGTGCATGATCCACCTATCTGGTCTGTCACACGTTTGACAATAATATCGCACGTATGACGTATTTGTCACACGTACGACATATCTGTCACACGTATGACAGGAAATCTCAAAAGGCTGGATTTGAATTAAGATCAAATAATGGTAGATAAGGATACTTTACGTTGAGAAGATTTTAATCGGTTAGATCTGGGATTTTATGCTTTAAGGCGGGCTAATTGAAAATATTTTTTTTATTCTTACACACTTATTTTCAAATTTTTTGTTTTCAATTTTCTGAGTGTCAGATCCCCTCCGAAAATAGGTATATTTTGATATACTTTTTTTACCCCAACAAAAACCAATATTTTCTTTATAGGTTTAATTTAATATACTTAAATTTAATAGGTTTAATGAATTAATAATAAAGGTTAAATTAATTAAACCTTTTTAGAAAGGTATAATGAAATAAACTTATTTTATTCTTCTTGTTATCGTAAGGTTAACCTTGTGATAATTTAAGTTATCAGTAAGTCAACTTTATGATAATATTTATAAGGGATGGGGCGTAAAAGAAGGATAAGAAAAAATCTAAAAGAGTATATTGAATTAAACTGGAAGAGGGTTGAGATGATGAAAAACGATTGGTTAGCCCAATTTTCGAACGAAAATACCAGAAGACAGTATGAAAATGCGCTGGAGCAGTTCGAGGAGTATGTTGGAGTTAGCGTGAAAACCTATATGAAAGCCTTGGAGGTGGGTGATTTTTGGAAAGATTTGCAAGGGTTCTGGGAGAGTTTGTCGGATAAAGCGCCGAAGACTCAGAATAATCGTGTAAGAGTTGTTAAGCTCTTTTTTCAAGATCATGGGATTGAGATTTCTGATAGCGAGTGGAGTAAGTTCAGGCGTAGGAAAATGAAATCCTCCCGCCCTCAGACTCAAGATCGGGCTGGTTCGAAGGAAGAGTGGCGTAAGATAATACTGAATATGTCATCCCCTCAGGGTCGCG
>CAYSUV010000049.1:0-7700 GCA_964434275.1 Hadarchaeota archaeon (SeqCode)
CCATTACCATTGCTATTAGTACGATGGTTGCTACCATCGGGGAAAGTCCTCTATCCTTCACGTTTTTACACCCCCTGGGGAGATTCTTTTAAGGTTGTTAAATACTGTCTTGAAACCGTCATTTAAGTATGGGGTGCCACTTATCAACAAAGATAATCAACCTCAAAATTTTATGACTGTTATTTAAAAAGATAACAACGCTGGGGTGGTGAAATCGGCGGTTATCTACACTTCTCTCATAAGCAAAGTTTGGTCGTTAGGAACCCAGATCAGTGTGACTTCGTCGCCAGTTTCAAGAGTGGGGTCTATGTTTTCTAGGTCGATTATGTCTCCTGCGTAAAGCCCTATCTTATTTTCCCAAATGTGTGTCGCGCTTCCATTGTCTTGTATGTTTTCGCCTGCGTAGACTTCGTATCCGTCTGAGGTGGCTTTTACTATGTCTCCTTTTACTGTTTCTCCTGCAACTCTTAATTCTAGGTCTCGCCAGATTATATTGTCGTTAGTATTAGTGTCGCCAGTTATGTCTTTTATATCGAAGGCGTTTAGCAGTGTTTTTCCGGAATGCATGTGTACGGTGAGGGAGGAGCTTCCGGGTTCTAATCCTTCCATGCTCATCCCTACTTGTCTGGGTTCTTCAGTGCTTCCTCCTGATATTCCGGCTGCTAGTATTCCTGCGATTACCATTACCATTGCTATTAGTACGATGGTTGCTACCATTGGTGAAAGTCCTTTATCGTTTTTTGGAAGTAGTTTTCTGATTTTTTTCATGTTATTCTGCTTTAAACTGTCCGGAACTCAGTTTTTAAAGATGTTGTTGTGTTTTTCGTGTTTGATTATCGGGTTGTGATTATCGGTTTAGATTGTGGGTATGTTCTAGCGATACTTTTTTGTTGATTGAGGTTTTGGAGTTATTAAGGAAAATTATCAAAGTTTTATCTATAGAGATGATATTGTGATTAGGTTTAAAGAGCGAGTAGTCCCGTTGGCTTTGTTGGCTGTTTCGATTTTTATTTATATGACTTATATTCTGCCTACTTTGTTGGGGACTTCGACTGCTTTAACTGCTGTGACTTCTAACTCTATGAAGCCTACTCTTGAGCAGGGTGATTTGGCGGTAATTGCGGGTTATAATGGTTTTGAGGAGATAGGCGAGAATGATATAATTGTTTATTCTTTTGAGAATTGGGGTTTTATTGTTCATAGAGTGGTGAAGATTAATCCTGATGAAAAAACGGTAAGGACGAGAGGTGATGCTAACTCCCAGGTGGATCAGTGGGAGGTTAATTATCGCGATATAAGGGGGAGGGTGGTCTTTAAGATTCCTTATATTGGTTATGTCGTGATGACTGGTAAGTCAATGCTTTCCGATTTGGAGGATTTAGGCATGCCTAGTCCGGTTATTGGGGGTACTTTAACCGGTATAGCGGTTATACTCTTTCTTTCCGGCATGGACTCTCCTCCTTGGGACAAGAGGTCTTCTGATTCGTTTGAAAAAGAATATGTTAAGGAAGTCAAAAAATTCCTCAGTTCGGATAGACAAAAATCTAAAATAGACGATGATTTCTCTTCCTCTAAAATTTTTACTCAATTAAAAAAGAGCATAAAAAATATCGGAAAAGATGAGTATTTAACCGTAGTCAGATGCGATGATGATGTTTATTTAGTGAGAAGAGAAGCACTTGAGAGTTCTGATTTCTCACCAATTATAGAATAGCGAGCATTGAGGGTCAAAGGTTCTCAAACAGTCGCGGAAAGCAGTACTTGTTCGGTTGGTAAGTAAATCACTGTTATTGTATCACCGGAATTTAGCTCTACTTCAAATTTCACTTGATCCCCTAGGCTATAGGTTACTAAACCGATGTCAGTTTTCCTGTTTAACTTCGCGTTGTCTTCTGGCTCCACCAGTATTTTAGCACCATTTTTCCTAATCTGCAGATCCTTCCAAGCTATTTCACTATTTTCTAGAACGAAGGCCTTAGGTATGTTTCCACCACCCTCATGTGTTAAGGTCAGGAGGTTTTCTTCATAATGTATGCTTAGGGAAGGCGATATAGATCTCGGCGGTTTGGCCTTAGGGATAAGGGTTATCAGAGAAGATGCGAGAAGCATAGAAAAACCTATTAGTATAATAACTGCAGTCATTACTGATATACCCTTTTTTCCCTCAAAACAAACCCCTAATCCACCCCCTTCTTTTTCAATAGTACCCCTGTCCATTATAACCCCAACAGCTATCATTTTGATTTTCTTCAATAAAGGAAGTTTAGATTATTTCCCGAAAAACAAGTCTAATCTCTTTTAAAATTCAAAATTTTTATCTCAACAAAACCCCTAAAAGTTTGTTATATGGATCATCTCAAAACCTTCAGAAAAATACTCGGTTTAAGAGGTTGGAACTTTTTTTTATTCAAGAGACTCTCATGGCTCTGGCCGGCAACACTTTATATAATATTAATACAAGAGAAATTCGCCATTGGGTTTTTGATAAAGCTTTTAATTTTGATACTGGGAATAGGTTTGTCCTTTTTTTGGGGGATGACTTTCAATGATTTTTGCGACAAAAAGCATGATTTAGAGGCAGGAAAGTCAAGAAAAATTTCAAAAATTTCCGAAAACAAAACCATTGCAATTCTCTCTCTCCCTTTACTTGCTTCCCTAGCCATAACTTGGAAAATTTTGGGAATATATTTCTTATTTCATTTATTAGGAGTTGGCTTCACTGTCCTTTATTCCCACCCTAAAACCCGATTAAAAGAAAAGGGAATTTTAGGCCCCATATCGAATAGTACGGCTGAACTTATTCTTTTTCTGCTTGTGATTCTTTTTCTCGGTTATTATGGGGCTGAGATTTTTGTTTTCATTGTTCTTTATTGGCTTGTTTGTTTTGCTGATTTAGTAAACCATCAGATAGTTGAGGATTATGAGTTTGATGAGAAGGGGAACGTTCAAACTTTGGCTGTTGATTGGGGTTATGAAGCTTCTGTTCGGTTCTTGAAGAAAGTCTCCGATCTCGTGGTTTTACTCTTTGTGTTTTTATCGGTTTTTTTAATTCTCAAAGTCCTTTTTTTCTCATTAGTTTTGCTTTTTCTTAGCGTATTGTATATCGTCCATCCTATGATCAATCCAGAAATTAGGGAAAAATTTGTAGTACCTCTGATATATGTGGATTTTATTAATTTAGGTCTATTCGGTTTCATTCCGCTTTTCTTTGCTTTTGCTGTTTTTGTTGAGTATCCCCCTTACTCAATCCTGTTAATCTTGATCTTTGTTTCGGAGTATAGATTCATTTTGACTTCTTTCGAAAGGTTTAGAGATATTTTTTAGAATTTTTGTAAGTTTTTGAATTTGGTGTTTCGGTGAGCTGTTTGGTGATTAGAAGATTTTTGGGATATAACCTCAAATTATTCACCTAGAAGAAGTTAAAATTCGTATGGAGAAAATAAAATTACGATGAATATAGCTATTGTTCATGATCGTTTGGATGTTATGGGTGGAGCAGAACGTGTTATAATATCTTTAGCTAAAGCTTTCAATGCAGATTTATATACTCTGAGTTATGATCAGGACGAAACTTTTCGAGACGCGGGAGAGATTCCGGTTAAGAATTTAGATATTTTTAAAATAAATGAGGATTATGCTCCTTGGATTTATCCTTTTTATCATTTTGCCGCTATTTTGAGACTCATGTGCCTTGATTTGTCTGATTATGATCTCGTTGTGACTAGTGGTAATTTAGGTCATTTTGCGGAAGGTGATAATACTATATGGTATTGTCATACACCCCCACGTTTTTTGCATGATTTAAAAGAATTTATTTTGGAATATTTAAGGCAGGAGTACGGGGTTTTTGCTAAGTTTTTTGCCATGCTCTGGTGGCGTTTCTGGAAAATTTTAGATATTTTGGCTGCCGAGAAGCCCAATTTGATTTTGGCGAACTCAGGTCGGGTTAGAAGAAGAGTTAAGAATTTCTATGGAAGGGAGGCTCAGGTTGTGCATCCTCCTGTTAAGACCGAACTTTTTGTTAATAGGCCTCCTGAGAATTATTTTCTTAGCGTACAACGTCCTAGTCCTGAACAGAGGATTGAAATACAGCTTGAAGTTTTTGATGGTTTGGATAATGAGAATTTGATTATGGTTGGGGATTATGAGAATAAGGACTACAAGAAGAAAATACAAAGAAAAGTCGATAAGTTGGAAAATGTTGAGTGGTTTAAGCGTGTGACCGATGAGGAACTTGTTGATTTGTATTCAAGATGTCAAGCAGTTATCCAAACCTCCAAGAATGAAGATTTCGGAATTGTTCCAATTGAGGCGATGGCGAGTGGCAAACCGGTTATAGCTGTGAGGGAGGGTACTTTCGAGGAAACTTTGATAGAGGGTAAAACTGGTATCTTAGTGGATAAACCATATGTACGGAATTTTATTCGTCAAATTAAGGATTTTGATAATTCGGACTTTGACTCTAATGATTGTCAAGAGCAAGCGGAAAATTTTTCTGAGGAAAGATTTATTGAGAAGATGAGAGGAATTTTCACGATTTTTAACAGGAATTGAGATAGGTTAAGTTTTTAATGATTTAGGGTCTTGTTGGTAGGGGTTTCAAAGTACTAGTTTTTGTTAGTGAAGCCAAGTAGCGGAATTTCAAGTTAGAAGTATTATGTATAATCCGTCTTATTTTCGGTATTAGGCTAGCTATAGAGATTATAATTCGGACGCTTCTATAGTATTGAAAACCGTTTGGAGGAAAGATAAGTAAAAAGTGAAAAACAAGTATTTAAAAAGAAGTATGGAGTCTCTCATGAAGAATTTGTTAGTTCTTGGATTGGATTCTTTGGAGTATTCTCTGGTTAGAGATAATGATTTTAAAAATTTGAAGCAATCTAAGTATGGTAAATTAGAGATAAATTTGCCGAGGTTGATTACTCCTGAGATTTGGACCTCTTTTTTGACTGGTAAGAAGCCTAGTGAACATGGTGTTAGGGTTTGGTATGCTAATGTACTCAGGTTTATTGGTAAACTCAAAATTTCGGATAAGATAGGAAAGAAATTTGGTTTTCTACAACCTTTGATTACGAAGGGGAATTTTACTGTTAGGGACTTATTGCAGTCTACAGTTGATCCAAATACAAAATTTGCGGAAATAATGAGGGGTGAGTCGGGGATAAGAACTGTTTTAGATTATGCTGAGAGGCCAAGGTTGGTTTTGAACCCTTTTTCGGAGAGCAAGTTTGACTATGGTCAAAAATATGAAAGGCTTAGAAAGAAGCTTGTTCGTTCGATGGAGGATTCTGATGAGCGTGAGGAGTTGAAGGAGGAGATGTTGGAGTTTTATGATGGAAAGAAAAGGGCTATAATTGAGGATGTTGGACTTGATTGGGATTTTTTTATTACTCATATTTATATTTCTGATGTTTTTCAACATATTTTTTGGAATGATGAGAAGACTATTATGAATCTTTATTGGGATATTGATGATTTTGTTGGGCGTGTTAAGGAAAAAATCCCTGATGATACTAAGGTATTGATTCTTTCGGATCATGGTCAGGAAAAGGGGATTCATACTCCTTATGGGTTTTTTTCCTATAATGAGTCTCTTGTGAACTGGATAAGAGAACAGGGTAATGATTTTGATGTTGATTTTGATAGTCCGAAAATTACGGATTTTTATGAACCAATGAAAGCTATTATTTCTCCAGAGAGGTTTCAAAGGGAGCGTATTAAAAACCATTTGGAAGAGTTAGGTTATTAGATTTATTTTGGTGTACGGAGAGCGGTTTATAATTGGAAAAAGTTACAGTTTATTGAAATAATTGATTATTAATAAGCGGATATAGATGATTCTTGATAATGAATTCGCCCGTTATAAAAAAATACTGAAAAACATTCCGAGAGCTATAATCAAACCTGGAAGCACTTTTGGGAATCTCGGCTCTGATTTTCCCTTTCCTTTAATACTTAGTTTGTTTGTGTTCAGAATTCTCCACATATGGCTTCATTTATTCTTAGTTCATCCAGGATTTTATTCCCAAGAATATTCCAACCCGTTTGCTTTGATGAGTGATTTTTTTAACCCGGTGAGAGGTTTGAAATATGTTTATTTCCTAATGCTTGTTTCTGTAACAATATTCCTGGTCAGTAAAGTTCTGAGGAAAAAAATTGAATATGAATCAATAGAGGAAGGTATTTTTTATGTTCTAACGGCTCCACTAATCTTAACATTACTTGACCTACCAACGCTGTTCATAGAACCCCTACAATCCATATACCTATGGCACGTCGGCATGCATATCTCATACCCAATTCTTCTGATAATCATGCCTCTACAACTAAGCTATATACTGGAGCAAAGCTGGGGATTAAGCAAAAAATTCACATTTTTACCATTGATCAGCATTCCAATATGGTTCAAATATAGAATAATAATATACCAAAAATTAGGCCTGACAAGACCTTGGCCAATCTACAATATGTTTTTAATAGTTTCAGGGATCTTAGTTTTGAGTTTTTACTTTAAAGAAAGAAAATGGAAAAGGTTCGGGTTGGTTGCGGTTTTATTTCCTTATGCGATTTATCTTTTTCTTTTGATTTAGCATCGTTTTTCTATCAAAATCCATTCTTAGGTCATGCTTGAAATCATTTTAAACAAAAGATACTGTTGGGGTAGTCAGGATGAGGAGAAAAAGGGATATGAACTTTTTGACTCGCGGGACGGTACTAACTCTTCTAACAATTTTTTCGTCCGGTGTAGGATTCCTTGTTATGAGAATAATATTAGCTCGAGTTTTAACCTCAGAAGACTTCGGTTTATTTTTCGCCGTTATAGCACTTTTTTCAATACTTTCCAGCTTGAGACAGTTAGGGACGAACACAGCGATTTCAAAATTTTTACCACAATTTAGAACAAAAAAAAGATCTAAAAAGTCAAGAGACCTGATTTCGACTACGTTAATCATCCAGTCAATCCTAGCTATTTTTATAACCTCGGCAATACTCTTGGCATCAGATTGGCTATCCCAAAATTTTTTCGAAAATCCAGCCGCAAACCAAATAATACTGATTTTATCTCTATGGTTTTTAGCAACCACATTTTACGAACTGTTTAAAACCATATTCAGAGGCCTCAAGGATATTGCGGGACGATCAATAGTGGATTTTTCCCAAATAGGTTTCACAATAGTATTCGTTTCGGTCTTTATATTCTTCTTATCCCCTGATGTTAATCTAATTTCAATCGGGTACGTTTTGGGTACCGTGACAGCAACCGTATTCTCTTTTCTACTTTTAAAGAGAAGAAGGAAAGAAGCTTTCGGGTGGGGTTTTAACTTTGATAAATCACTCGGACGGAAAATATTGAAGTTCGGAGTTCCGCTTTCTCTCGCGGGAATTGCTAACTCAGCCCTCTTGTGGGCAGACACGCTTATAATTACGGCGTTCCGCTCTATGGTGGAGGTAGGTATTTATCAAGTAGTTCACAGTATTTCTCATTCTTTGATTTTTTTGGCGGGTGCTATAGGTATACCATTACTTCCGATAGTTTCAGAAATTTTTGAAAGGGGGGAGGAGGGTGATTTGCGTTCTCTCATTCATCTTTTGGTAAAAGTCTCTCTTCTATTAATCGCACCAGCTTCTTTGATTCTCTTAATCTTTCCCAGTCAAATAATCGGTCTTCTTTTCGGTTTTCAGTATCTTGCTGGTAGTAC
>CAYSUV010000050.1:0-7700 GCA_964434275.1 Hadarchaeota archaeon (SeqCode)
ATGCATAATCCTCTAAACTAACGTCCGCAACTGGTCTAACAGCAGTTATCTCCAAAGCATCGCTAAATGGTGGTCTAGCGATAGCGATTCTATACTCTTTTAACTGAATCATGCTAGCTCCCTCTCTTTCAACCTCGATATAACCATGGGGATCTCTTCTTGCAAGTTCCGTAATTTCTTGAGCTATATCCCGCATTTCAGATCTGTCCAGACTCTCTTCCCGAACATTTTTCATTCTAAAATCACCTGGTCTGCCCACCTTAGCCATTGGACGGACATCTTCTTTCAGATGAACAGACATAGCATCGGGTTCGAAAAAAGAGAATAACGCAGGCTCAGTGTCTTCTTCATGTATGGGTTTTAGGTATCGAACATCTAATCCTTCGATTTCGGCCGAATCAGCCATAACCTCATCACTTGTGATTAGAGTTCCTTCATTCTCTCTAGCAATATTACGTATGATGGACTTAATTTCTGTTTGAGATAAGCTTTCCACGGAAGAGGATTTATCTCCAGTAAAAGAAAACTCTATCAAACCGTCTTCGGAATATTCTTTTAATTTTTTAAGCTCGGATAAACCACTAAAACCGGAATCCTTTCCTTTAACAGCCCTATGTTCTAATTCGGAAAATATTAAATTAGGCAAAATTATTTTAACTCCTTTTAATTCACCGTTCTCAACTAACTGAGTTATTCGCCCATTAATGATAGTTGTTAAATCTGGTATGAATTTTCTAATCATTTTCGACCCTGTTTATCTATAATTAGTATGAAAAATAATCATTTTTTCAAGCATTTTTCAAAACAACTCTTTTTTCCACTTCACCATCTCTCACATCATGTAAACCTTCACTTGCTAAATGAGCAGCTTCAACAGCATTTGTTGATCTCCCAACACCCGCTTTCAACTTTATACCAGTATCATCTTCCACTTCTTCTAAAACCTCCAAAATATCTTCCAAACTTAAACCATTCGTAGGGGCCATAAAATTATCCCCTCCAGTATAAAATACTAACCCATTCATCGTAGTCAATGACTCTGAAAGAGATAAATGAACCTTTTGAATCAGATGATGGGTATCATAAATAGGCTCATCATCCGTATAACTAGTCACACTATTAATATCGATATGAGCAATCTGAACAAGACTCTCCTCAGGAAAATTTAAAGTATCCCCGTTCAACTCTTCCTTCCTTTCCTCCGACTGACTGCTTCCAGTATCTTGAAGGGCCTCACTAGCAAGTTTCTGAGCATCATACGGATTCTCAGCACAAGAAACTCCAAAACTCACAGTAACAGGATATTTTTCACGTATACTATCCTGAATCTTAACATGATCCTCCATAGACAACCCATTAGAAACAATCAAAGTATTATCATACCTCGTAATGAAAGCTAAACCCTCCTTTTCAGAAAACTCCTCCTCCAAATCAGCAAACAACCTAGTCTGAAGCATCTGCAAATACGCCTCAGGCTTCGGATCCGGCGAAACAGTCCAAGGTCCATAATTATCAAGTTGTGCGACTGTTATCTGAATCTTTTTCATCCTAATCTCCGCTTGTTTTAATGCTTAAATGGTGATAAATAACACTTTGGGATAGAATGAAGATATACGCAGAAACCTTCGGATGCACTATGAACCAAGGCGACACGGAACTGATGCTAGGTAGATTAGAAAATGCAGGACACGAAATAGTCGAAAATATTGATAACTCCGAAATCATCATAGTGAATACCTGCGCAGTCAAAAGGACGACCCTAAACCGAGTTATCTACCGTTTAAAGGAATTACACCGGGAAAAAGAACAACCGGTAATCGTTGCAGGTTGTCTACCCCTAATAGAAATCGGAATAATAGAAGAAATAGGAGAATTCGCAGGAATAATATCCTGTCTCACAACCGACAGCATAGCAGACATAGTTAATCGGGTTTCAAAGGGAGAAAAAAACATAAAAGAGATCCAAGGCGAATCAGAAAAAGTCTTAGGTCCCCGATACAAAAATAGTGAGATTAGTGCGCCAATCCCTATCGCGGAAGGATGCACCTCCAATTGTAGTTATTGTTGCGTTAAATTCGCTAGAGGTAAGTTACGTAGTTTTAGTTGTGAAAAAATTGTTACAAGAGTTAAAGAAGAACTAAAAAAAGGCCGTAAAGAAATTTACATAACTACACAAGATACTGCAGCTTATGGATTAGACCTTAGAAACAATATAGCTCTTCCAAACTTATTAACTGAAATATCGAGTATCCCTGAGGATTTTCGGGTGAGAGTCGGGATGATGAATCCCAAAAATGCGATAAGGATTCTTCCAGAACTTCTCAAATCTTACGAAAGTGAAAAGATCTACACATTTCTCCACGCACCCATCCAAAGCGGGAATAATAGGATTCTGGACAAAATGCGCCGAGGTTATACAGCAGAGGATTTTAAAGAAATAGTTAACTCTTTTGAGAAAAAGTTTCAAAATCTTCACCTAGTAACAGATATAATAGTAGGATTTCCTGGAGAAAGCAGAAAAGAATTCCGAGACAGTTGTAAACTCTTAAAAGAAACAAAACCAGACAAGGTTAACCTAACGAGATTTACACCAATGCCTGGAACAGAAGCAAAGAAAAAGAAACAAATTGAAAGCGAGGAGAAAAAAAGGAGATCAAAGAAAATGACTTCTCTAATTAAGAATATCAGCTTAGAAAAAAACAAGAAATACTTAGAAAAAATAGAGAAAGGACTCGTCATTAAAAAAGGTAAAAAAGGTGGTTATGAAGCCCGTCTTAACAACTACAAACCCGTAATAATTGAAGACGGAAAACCTGGAGAATTCGTGAAAATTAAAATAACTGAAGCGAAACCTACATACTTAAAGGGAGAAGTACTAGGGTGATAAATTGAGACCTGAATCAGCTTTAACAATAGCCGGTTCCGACTCAGGAGGTGGAGCCGGAGTACAGGCAGACCTAAAAACATTTGCAGCTTTTGAGGTTCACGGCATTTCCATAATCACAGCATTAACAGCTCAAAACACTCAAGGAGTCAATAATATCTATAACGTCCCGGCCGAATTCGTTGAAGAGCAGATTGAAGCAGTCATGGAAGATTTTGATGCGAAATGGGTAAAAACGGGAATGCTTAGCAAAAAAGAGACTATTGATACTGTCGTTGAAAAAACGAAAAAATATGATCTGAATCTAGTTGTAGATCCAGTAATGGAAGCGGCTAGTGGGGACAGCCTTCTGGAGATGGGAGCTTTCGGAGCCCTGAAAGAGTTGATAGGTGAAGCAGAACTCGTGACACCCAATATCAACGAAGCAAACGAACTAGCTAATATGAAAATAAACTCAGTTGAAGATATGAAAGACGCCGCAGAAAAAATAGGTAGGTTCGGATCCCAAGATATCCTGATTAAAGGAGGACATCTCGACGAACCCAAAGTACACAACGTCCTCCTACATGGAAACAATTTCATAGAATACGAAACTGAAAGAGTTAAAGCCGAAGAAATCCACGGAACAGGATGTACTTTCTCCGCTGCGATAACAGCACAACTTGCAATTGGTGAAGAAATAAAACCGGCAGTGAAAAAAGCCGGAGATTTTATGATCGACGCAGTAAAAAGAAGGCTAAACATCGGGAAAGGGCACGAAGTCATAAACCCTATGGCCAGAGACTGGAAAATGGCCTCCGATGGTGAAGAAGTAGAAGAAGTACAAAACGCAGCTCGAAAACTCGTAGGACAACCAAAATTTAAAAGGTTAATTCCTGAAGTCGGGACAAACATAGCAATGGCCCCAAAAAACGCTCAAAGAAAAGAAGATGTAATCGGCCTCTCAGGCAGAATAATAACAGTAGAGGACAGACCCTATCTGGCTGGTATTCCCTCTCCTGGAGGTTCAGAACACATGGCTAACCTTGTACTGAGTGTGATGAAACACGATATTGAAATGAGAGCTGCTATGAACATAAAATATTCGGAAAAAATATTATCAAAGTGTCAAGATTTGGGTTTTGAGATAGGTGAATTTGACAGAGAAAACGAACCTGAAGATACGAAAACTATGAAATGGGGACCTGATAGAGTCATCACGGAATTGGGAAAAGTTCCTGACATAATATACGACAAGGGTGCCGTGGGTAAAGAACCGATGATAAGAATAATCGGAAGAAAAGCAACAAAAGTTTCCAAAAAAGCTTTCAAAATATTAAAAGAACTCGAAAAATAACAAATTCAAATATTCATCCCCTTTTTCCGATTTTAATCATCACACTCCTCAAAAATTACTAACTCCTCTTCATATTCTCTACCTTCAAATTCGCTACCAGGAGGCACGTGCTTAACCTCCCTCTTTTCCAGTTGCTCTGTCATATTTTTATCAGCAACATACAAATTTTCATGAAGCCAAGAAAGAGGAACATCCACCCTCATAGGACGGGCAGGAACCACATGGCGAGTCATCTTATGTGAAAAAACAGACCCTGAATGAGAAATTTCAATAACCTCCTCCTTTTCCGCTGGCGGAAACAAAATCCCTACTTCGCTACCTTTCAGTTTTTCCACAATATCCTTCTCAGCAATATACCGGAAATCAAAACCTTTATCCACAAAAGCATCTTCCAAATCATCAACAGCCTCGAAAACTTCTACAACAGAATCAACATTTCTCAATAATGAATAACACCTCTCTTGGGAAACTAAGAATAACTGTAAAACCCTAGCTTCCACCTCTTCCATAACCCTCTCCATATCACATTCTGAAACCTCAAAGTTCAAATCTTCGCACACTACCAAAGCCTCATCCATTTCCAAATCTTTGAAAACTCTGCTCCAACTTCCCAGTTCAACTCTCGAATCATGATAATCAATAAAACAAGCAGGAATCTTGTTATAACCAAGATTTGAAACAGCCGCCATTCTATGCATGCCGTCGAGAACGACTCCTGTAACTTCGTCGACTATTACTGGATCATAAATCATCCCATTTTCTTTAATCGATTCAACTAACTCTTCCAGATAAGATTTTACAATCTCCTCGTGAAGTTTCAAATACTTCAAATCAGCCATTCTAATTTCCAGCTCAAAGCCGGAAGCTTCCAACTCGTAAGGCATCCCTTCACAACCTACCCTACAAAAGAAGGACGTTCAGAAAGCCTAGTCTGCAAAGGCAATTGTTTAAATGGTCGATCCTGAGTTTCTTCTCGTATTTTACCGATTAACTCTTCCAAATTCATATCTATTTCTTTTTCTTCTTCTCTCACTCTAACTGGAAGCCTGTCAGAATTTTTCTCTTTATCTCCAAAAACAATAGTATAAGGAACCCAATCTTTTTCTGACCTTCGAATTCTTTTCCCAACTGTTCTATCTCTATCATCAATATCCGCCCTTATATCGGCAGATTTAAGTTCTTGAACGAGCTTTTCACAACTCTCAATATGTTCTTCTCCAACCGGTACGAACCTAACCTGAATTGGTGAAAGCCAAATCGGGAACTGAGGTTTTTCATCATCGGCAACTGACTCTAAAATCGCACACAAAACCCTTTCAATGCTTCCAGTAGGGCTGGTATGGAGAATCGGAGGACTATACTCCTCTTCATCTTCATAATAACTAATATCAAACCTGTCCGCACTTTCTACATCTACTTGAACAGTCGGATTTTCCAATGGTCTTCCTAACGCATCTAAAGCAGCCAAATCACACTTAGCAACCCAATAATGTTTTCTCTCCTCAAGAATCTCTATCAGAGCTGGTCGCCCAATTTCCTGAACAAGAGAGGTAATCCATTCTTCATTTTTTTCGAAAAAATCCTTAGTCACTCTAAAAATAAAGTGATATTCCAAATCCAAATCCTCTTCAGTCTCTAAAGTCCACAAAACTTGCTTTCCAAATTCATCCCTGGCCCCATCCAAATCCTTACAAGCCGTATGCATATCAGGCATCGTAAAAGCTCTGAGCCTCCTTAACCCCATAATCTCTCCTCTCTGCTCTCTTCTAAAAGAATAAGTAGAAAGCTCATACATTTTCAACGGCAGATTACTGCCAGATAAATACATATCATTCATCATAGAGAACATGCCAAAACAAGCCGCAAACCTCAACACCATTTTTCTGTTCCCACTGTCAAACCTATACTGCCTCTCCCCAAACTTCTCAGAATGTTCCGCAATTGCCTTATCCCCCAAATCATACATAATGGGAGTCTCTACATTCATCGCCCCATAATCAACCGCCATCTCGTTCACATAATCTATAATCAAGTCTCTAACTAACTTCCCCTTAGGATACCATCGGAGATTACCAGCATCACTAACCTCATCATAACCAGCCAACTCTTTTTCGCGCATCAAGCTTACATGCGGCGGTTCCTCACCAGCCTCTCCCACCCCCTCAACTTCGTGACTTATAACCTTACCAAACTCGGAAGTCGGGCTGAAATCGTCTATATAAAGAATTTCTCCACTTTCATCAATCACTCTCCATTCACTCTCAACCTCAACTTCTTCTTCCTCAACTTCCTCAGGGGTAATCGACCTAGAAAGCTCGGACATAGGATGCCCCTTACAACTAAGATTGAAACTCTTATACCAACCAAACGGTAAACGCAAAGTCTCAACATTTTCTTCCTCAAACTTTTCCTGCAACCCGTCCATTACCTGAATAGCGGTCTCAGGAGAAGAAAGAGAAGGGCTAAGATGAGCATAAGGATATATAACAACTGATTCGGCCCCTACTTTCTCAAAAACTTCCTCTATCTCTTCAAAGGACTTCTCTATAACAGTTTCAGGATCTGATTCATCTTCCTGTTCAATAGCCATAAATGCTACGAGAGTTTCTTCTGCTCTTCCCGATCTTTGGTCTTCCGGAACATCTTCAGCAACATTAGTTTTTTTCTTTGCTTCGAACTCCAAAAAGTCCGAGTGGATTAATAATAATCTCAACCATCACACCTCTTTTTAATTAAGGTTTTATACCCTCAACTCCGTAGTTTGTTTTCCCGTTCATATAAATTCCAGACCTAAAAACCAGTAAAATCCATGAAGTAAAAAATCTTAGGCAATCTAAAATGCTCATAAGAAAAGACTCAAATTGCAAGCGGAGCTTATTTTTGCTAGGAAACAAATAATAGAATGTCTCAGAGAGATGGATCAACATGGGAGTAATGAAAGTCGTGCTTTCGGACGAACTGGAAGAAGAATTTCGAGAAGAAGTTTTTGAAAGAAAAGGAATGAAAAAAGGGAATCTCAGCGAGTCTGCAGAAGAAGCTATTAGAATTTGGCTGAAAAGATCTCGAGAAAGAAGGGGAGAAAAAGAAAAAAAGAAAGAGAAACCTGAAAAAGAAGTTAAAGTGGAAGAAAAAGGAAGAGAGAAAGAACCGGAAGAAGAAACGCAAAAAGAAAAAGAAGAGATAGAAAAGGAAGAAGCGGAAAAAGAAAGAGAAGAAGAGGTTCCTGAAGAAGAAGAGGAAGTATCTTGGTCAATCTAAGATTTCTCGAAAACTTTCGAACCACCCGTTTAAATTATCTTATCGCTCCGAAAACAGAACTATCTCCATAAAAGCAAAATGTCCGGCCTTTTAAAGATAGGGAATTAATACGAAGTTGAGGGAAAGATGTGAGATTAATAGTTGGCATTACTGGCGGCAGTGGCGTAATTTACGGCTCGAGACTTCTAGAAATATGTAAGAAAAATAACATAGATACGGATC
>CAYSUV010000051.1:0-7594 GCA_964434275.1 Hadarchaeota archaeon (SeqCode)
GCGTCTTCTGAATCTACAATTCTCAACCCCACAATCCAATCCCCTTCCTCTTCAGAACTTACAAGTTGAAACAGAACGCGGGAGGCCTCAAACCGTTTTGGTATTTGCTTTCCGAGATAATAAGCGAGCTCTTGTTCTAAACTACCTCTAACCAAAACTACTGGTGCATAAACTCTGTGTTTTTCTCCATCCTCTTCTAATACCCCGGTAGCTTTATTTTTCAGAGAATAAGCTTCTGCATCCAAGCCAAGCTCATCCAAAAAATCATTAATCTCTCTAGACTTCTCCATCTCATTGTCAAAAGTAGCAGCAAAATACTGGAAAGGAACACGAGACCCTGAAACACGATCCCACAAATTCATTTGACCATATTTATCTTCAAAATAATTCTCCACGAAACTCTCAACATAATCATTCGCCATCTTCTCATTTCCCAACTTATAATCATCTATAGTCCCCACTGCTCTAACCGACAGACCTGGGCCGGGAAAGGGTTGTCTGAAGTATACTTCTCTGGGTAAATTAATTTCTTTTGCTATGAGGCGAACTTGTGGTTTGTATAAACCTGTTAGGGGTTCTATCATTTTGTTGACGTTGAAGTTTGTGTCGACATTATTTTGGCTTTTTATTTCTCCTTCTGTTTCTATGATGTCTGGTCGTATTGTACCTTGAGTGATTGCTTTTGCTCCGATTTCTTTTATTTTGTCGTTCAAAACTTGTTCGTAAGTGTTTCGAAAAGCAATTCTTTTTTCTTCCGAGTTCTCAATTCCGAAAACTTTTTCGTGAAAGAGATCAGATTTGTCTATAAGTTCAAAATTTTCCATGTGTCCGAATCTTTCCTTAACTAGATTTACTTCATCTTTCCCTCGTATTTTTCTCATAAAACCTGTGTCGAAATGTATCGGGTAAAGTCTATCTCCTATCGCCTTTTCGAAAAGCATCGCGGTGACGGAACTGTCTACCCCACCCGATAGAGCACACACTACTTTTTCATCTTCAGTTACATTTTCTTGAATAAAGTCCGTAGCCGATTCGAGAAATTCATCAGCATTTTTCAAAGCTTTTGTATACCTATGAACGGTAGCTTCAGGCAAATTTTCACTCTCTTACCTTTCAATTTTCAAGCGTAGTATTTAAGATATTATCTTACTTACCAAAAAGTGTTCAGAATGTTCAACAACTGAAAAAAATAATTTCAAAGTAAAGTGAAAACAATCAAATAACAAAAATCTAAAGAACTCGTGAGAAAATGTGAAAAAAATGAAAGTAGAATTGTTAGAGCACACAACCGACCCCGATCTTCTATCAGCTGTCGCCGCTCGTACATGCCGGTCCGAAAAAGGAGCTTCGAAACTCAGAAAAGAGAAAGGCAAGGAGAATCTTATAAAAGTTTTACAAAAAACGGTTGAGAAAGGGCACGAGCCTGTAATTGAACACGCCAACTTCACATTCAGCATTGAAGGTATCTCTCGAGCCTGCAGTCACCAATTAGTGAGGCATAGGCTAGCCTCATACTCTCAACAAAGTCAGAGACACATCAAACCCAATAAAGAAAGATACGTAACGCCGCCGCAGATAAAGAAAAACTCTGAAGCTAAAGAAAAATTCGAAAAAGCTATGAAAAAAGCATGGACAGCTTATAAAAAATTGGCACAACTAGAAGGAATACCAAAAGAAGATTCCCGATTCGTACTACCCAACGCCACGAAAACAAATATCGTTGCGACCATGAACGCACGAACACTGATAAACTTCTTCAAACAAAGAACCTGCCTACACGCCCAATGGGAAATCAGAACCGTCGCAAACAAAATGCTAAAAAAAGTCAAAGAAGTAGCCCCAAAAATCTTCGAAAAAGCTGGCCCTCCCTGTAAGACCGACAGAAAGTGTCCGGAGAATGATTCAAGCTGTGAATTCTACCGAAAGTATATCGAATAATTTTGTTTCAATAACCATTATCCACCGTCAGATTAAGCACTATCTCTGCTATATCGCTTCCATAACTGGCTATCCTTCTTATACTTTCTAAAATTAGGCGTATTCTTATGTCCTCCTTAGGGTCTTCATCGGAAAGGTATTTGTTCACCTTTTCTTCTTCTTTATAGACTTTTTCCATGTCTTCTATTACCTCTTCAGCGGCTTCATAGTCTTCCTTGAATAGCGAATCCACTCCTCTTTCAAATATCGAACTAGATAAGGAATAAATTTCCTTAAGCATCTTCAAAGATTTATCATCAATCGGCGATTCCATCTCCTTAACATTTTCGGAAATAGAAACAGCATGGTCTCCCGCTCTCTCCACATTCTTGGAAACCAACCTGTATCCAAAACACTCACGCAAAGTTTTGAGCCCAATTTCCTCAACGAGTGGGGGGTTTTGCAAAGCTGCCTTTACCTCTCTTATCAGATACATTTGGAATCTATCCACTTCATCATCAATACCGATTACATCTTCCGCTAGTTCCTTATCGTTCTCTTCCAAAGCCAGCATAGCATTATCCTGCATTGAGGCGGCCACGCTAAACATTCTTCTTAAGGCTCCTTTTGCTGAAAGTTCAGAATAACTGATTAAGGTTTGAAGGGTCACTTTTTCCATAGATTCTGAGATTATTTCAGTTCCGACGAGTTTGTTTCTCGCTAAATCCTTGATAGCATTTCTAAATTCAGGTTTCAGTCTATCCTCGTCGGATTCAATACTAATGACATTGTAACCAACTAAATATAGAGATAAGATTTTTCTTTGAACCGCATCACGATTATCATCAGAACTTACTTTCATTTCCGCTTCAGGAGACTCTTCTTCCTTGAACTTTGCCGGTGAAAGAAGTAATGAAGAGCTTTGTTCTTCTATAGCCATTTCATCACCCGAATCCAAATTCATCTCCTCAACCCACATTTTCGGAAGTGAAACAGTATAGGTGGATCCGCCAGTAGTCTGTATTTTCCGAGTTTCTTTTTCTCCTTTTTTCATCTTCTATTTCCTCTTTCTTTCTAATTCCATATCCTAACTAATAAATATTTACAGTAAATATACTATCGTCTGCAATATATATTGAGTAGATAAATATATTCTATTATTTTCTATTTCCTTATCTATATCCTATAAAGAAAAAATATATACATAAGTCAGACAACTTTCTATAAATAAAAGCAAAAAAGAGGTGAGAAAAATATGAAACAAAAAGCAATAGGAACAGTCACCACAATAATAGTTATTATCATTATAGCAGGGATTTCGGCAGGAGCAGGATACTACACAGGCCAAAGCGGAGACAATCGGAAAATAGGTCCAGATACACTCCAAGGAAATTTATCAATGTCTGGATCCACAACGGTTCGTCCTTTAGCAAAAGAGATGAGAAACCACTTCACAGAAATATACCCAAAAGTAAAAATTACGATTCAAGGCGGAGGTTCAGGACAAGGAATAGCAGATGCAAAATCAGGAGAAGTAAATATAGGAATGTCTTCTACTGAAAAACTAATTAAAAAAGAAAACCAGTTAGTCGGACACAGAATAGCCTACGATGGAATAATGGTCATAGTGAACAAAAACAATCCGATCTTAGACACGCTCGAGGAGAAAGGAATCAAACAAAGCACGCTGAAAAAAATATACAATGGAACGATTACAAATTGGAGCCAAATTTCCGGAATCGATTATAACGCCTCACTCACATCATATACCAGAGCTGAAGAATCAGGGACAGCAGAAACCTTAGCAAGTTTTTTAGAAACAACACAAGACGAACTAGATGGACCAGGTCAAACAGGAAACAATGGTGTGAAATCAGCCGTTGGTGGAAACAAAAATTCTATTGGATATATCGGAGCGGCCTATGCTTTCAGTGGCAATGTCGAGGAAATTCCTGTCGATGGAAACAATGATAATAAAGTCCAAGGATATGAAAAGGTCGACAGTTATGATGATCTTTTAGGAGATGTTTCTAATTATCCAATTAAAAGATCTCTTTGGCTCGTGACCAAAAAGGGACACATATCCGCTCTAGCTCATTCCTGGATTAACTGGTGCCGAACAGAAGGACAGGAATACGTAAGCGACACGGGATATATACCTATATCTGGAGCTTAAGGAGCTTCAGATGATCTATTATTTTTTAATATTATTTCTTATTCTATTTTTTATCGATATTACAAAAATATATAGTATATATAGCTGGATATATAGAGTACATAAAATATCTTCAAAAATGTAAAAAGCGAATAAGAGAAATGAGAAGAAAACGGACGGATAGAAAATATCTAATAATTATCCCATCCATCCAGAAAAAACACGACTCAGAAAAAGAAACCTAGGAGGCTGGAAATGGAAATAACCAAAGAACTAAAGGATAAAATAGCAGGAAAAACTTTACTTATAATCGCCATTTTCGCTGGAACTCTTGTTGGGATAATAGCAGGAGTCATGCTATACAAAGCTAATATCTTTTTCACCTCCGAATCAATTCTAAAAACAATTCTTGGAAAAACCTGGAACTTCGCGAAAGGACTTTACGGAATCAGACCGTACATAATAGGCACTCTAATGGTAACTGGAATCGCATTATTAATCGGGGGCATCCCCTCGGTTTTTTGCGCCATCTATCTATCCGAATATTCTTCACCTAGATTAAGGCGAATCCTTAAACCCTTCGTAGATTTACTTGCTGGAATACCATCCATAGTCTATGGACTATGGGGAATAATATTCCTAGTTCCCTTCGTTCGGAGCCAAGTCGCACCTCTATTCAATGCAACAAGTTCCGGACAATCTCTACTATCAGGAGGAGTAGTACTAGGCATCATGATAACTCCAATTATAGTGTCAGTAAGTGACGAAGTTTTCCAATCAATACCTGATAGATATAGACAAGCTTCTCTAGCACTTGGCGCCACAAAATGGCAGACCATTAAAACAAATATCAGGAACGTAGCTCTCCCCGGAATAATCGGAGGTATAATCCTAGGATTTGGAAGAGCTATGGGTGAAACAATCGCAATGACAATGATTTCAGGAAGCGCCGGTTCTGCCCCTAAATCGATTTTCGATACCTTTGGAACACTAACCACTTTAATTAATACTAAGTTTGGATATTCAGCAGCGGACCCCAAATCTGTTTCCGCGCTGGCTATGGCGGGATTTATCCTCCTAATGATCGTTCTGATTACAAACATCGGTGGGAGAATAATTGTATCCAGGACCACCGGTAGGAGAAAACAATGATTGGACCCAAAACTGAAGAAAAAATATTCAAAAACTTTTCAAAAATTATAACGATAGTTCTAATCGGAATTTTATTCTTCATAATAGGGACTATAATCTACAAGGGAATAGGCGCACTAAACCTTTCTATGCTCACCCATAACGAACTGCAGGGGGGAATACTACACGCAATCATAGGAACATTTTGGATCGGCGGAGGCGGTACCGCACTAGCATTTGCAATAAGTTTCCCCACCTCACTTTATCTCGCCGAATATGGTAGAAGCACTCGCTTATCCAAAGTAATTAGAACCTCTCTCGACACCCTAATGGGACTACCATCTATAGTACTCGGAATGTTCGGATGGTTCGTATTCGTAAGCTGGTTCGGATTCGGATACTCAATGATAGCTGGAATAATGGCAATCGCAATATTTGAAACCCCCCTCATGGCCGGGACCATGGAAGAAGTAATAACAATGGTTCCTGACAGTTTAAGAGAGGCCTCTTACTCTTTAGGTGCAAACAAAATTGAGACTTCTCTAAGAGTTACTATGAAGCAAGCGTGGCCAGGTATTCTTACTGCTATCATAATTTCGTTTGGCAGAGGAATAGGAGAAACAGCCCCTCTACTCTTGACTGCCGGATATAGTGGATATATCCCGATGTCACCTTTCGAACCGGCCGCTACGCTACCGACTACAATATATGAGTACTATAACTATCCACAAGGAGAATCACTAGCCTTCGCTGCAGCTTTGGTGCTAATTGTGATAGTTCTTTTAGCCAGTGCTATCTCAAGAATAATGAGCAGGAGGCTCGAGAAAAATGTCGCGAAATGAAGCGATGCTCAAAGTCAAAAAATTAAACGCATATTATGGAGACTTCAGAGCCTTGAAAAATATAGACACGGAAATACCGGAAAACAAAGTAACCGCCATAATGGGTCCTTCCGGGTGTGGAAAATCTACTTTTATCAAATGTTTGAACCGTATGCTTGAAACCATAGAAGATGCTCGTGTGGAAGGAGAAGTTCGAATTGGCGGCAAGAACATTTATGATCCAGATATGAGTCCTCTCGACGTTAGAAAAAGAGTAGGTATGGTCTTCCAAGAACCAAATCCACTGCCAATGTCCATCAAAGAAAACGTGCTTTATGGACCAAAAACACACGGAATAGATGACGGATTAGAGGAAACCTTGGAAGGTAGTCTGAAAGCAGCGGGTTTGTGGGATGAAGTAAAGGATAGGCTGGAAACTTCTGCCTTTCAATTATCTGGGGGACAACAACAAAGATTATGCATTGCTAGAGCTCTTGCGGTAGAACCTAATGTCATCTTGATGGATGAGCCAACTTCCTCCCTAGATCCAGTTTCTTCCAAAAGGATAGAGGAGTTAATAACCGAGTTGAGAGACCTATACGGAATCACAGTCGTAGTAGTAACTCATAACGTTCATCAAGCTCAGAGAATTGCAGACTATACTATCTTCCTTTATTTGGGTGAGCTTTTGGAGGAGGGAAATGCTGAAAGAGTTTTTGAAGAACCTAAACATGACAGAACAAAGAAATATATCGAAGGGGAATTATAAAAATGAAAAGCAGACCGCAAGAAAATAACTTTCTGGAAGTTTTTTATAAGAATCCCTATAACTTTGAAAAGCATACTAAATTAAAGGAGGAAAACTATGTCAGGTGAAAACCCATTAGCATGGTTAGGAAAAAGAAAAGAGAAACGAGCGTTGAGGCTAAGCAAAAAACATATGGAAGAAATCGTTGACACTGCCAAACTCATGAAAGATACAGTTTATCTCTTTTGCAAAAACGGTGAAAACATCAGAGAAAATGCTGAGAAAGTGCTAGATCAAGAAAGAGAAGCGGATGAGGTAAAAGACGAAATACTTGAAGAACTGTCGAAGGGAAGCTTTCCACCGCTCAGCAGAGAAAATATAATCCGATTAATTATGACAGCGGATGATATCGCGGACAACGCTAGAGCGGCCGCTATGAAACTAACATTTTTGAACTCGGAAGAAGTAGATAAGGGTTTAAAAAAATCGATAATGAAACTCGCTGACTTTGCTCATGAATCTTCAAGAATACTTAAAGAAGCTTTCTCCGCCACTCTTGAAAATCCTGAAAACGTAAGAGAAGAAACAGCTGAAGTCGAAAAAATGGAGGAGAAGGTGGATACTTTTCGAGCGGAAACGCTAATTCCCAAACTCGTTAAGTGGGCTGACGAATCTCATAGACCGGGGACTTCTATAATAATAGCAGAAGTAGAAAATAATATAGAGAATGTCGTCGATCAGACTGAAAACTGTGCTGATGTTATAAGAGAAATCGCGATAGGAGCCCAATGAATTTCCTAGCCAAATCAGTTAAAGTAAAGC
>CAYSUV010000052.1:0-7349 GCA_964434275.1 Hadarchaeota archaeon (SeqCode)
CCCAAGTGCAGTCCTAGATTAGAGGCGGTTATATTGGTTTCGACTATGATGACTTGGTCCTTGAATTCTTGACTTAGCCCGGCACCTAGATTTACAACGGTTGTAGTTTTGCCTACTCCTCCTTTCGCTGAATAAATACCTAAAACGAATCCTTTTTCCTGTTGCATGATTGTTAAACCTCATAAGAAGGATATTCTGAGCTTATCTCGCCCGCTCCATTTTGAATTTAAACTTCCCCCCGATTTTGGAGATTTTATATACTCTTTTCACTTTTTAGATGTTTTAAACCCACCTAATCGCATATCACGAATGATATTCCTTTTAAATTATTTTCGATTTTGTGTACTTATTTTTTCTAAAAATAGGCTTAGAAAAGTATTTTCTGACTTTAGTTAGGTTAAGCCTTGTTTTATAGGTTTTTGGAAGTTGGGTTAGAGGTTTGTGTCTATTAGTAATATTAAAGATTTTCTGGAGAGGTAAGAGTTCAACAATCTCTTGAGGCTTTTTCTAATGTTAACAAGGAGAAATATAATTTTCAAATATGGAAGGAGTGGTGGTGTTTGTTTTTGTAGTTGAGACTCATTCTCTATATTTTAAATATTCGATATGCTCTAAATCGGGTTTGTTTGTAGTTTCTAAGATTTCCTGAGGACATATATTAACGCAGTTTTGACACATAATGCACTCGCTTGAACTTACTCGAATTCCTTCCTTGACATATTTTGAAACTCTTATATCCATCGGACAGACTCTATCGCAAGAGTTGCAGGAAGTGCATTCTTCGCTGTCCCCTTCGACTCTAAGCATCGATCTTGATGATCCTAATTTTAAAAAGCAAGCTATTGGACATAGGTACTTGCAAAAGGCTCTATTATCTTTGAAGAGGCTAGCAAGAGAAATACCGCTTATGTAATACCCAGCGTTACCTATGAGAAACCACCAGAAACTAGGAATATCGAAAATAGAGAAGATTCCACCACCGGACGCTAAGTTAACACTTCCATGAACAGAATTTAGATTGTAACCGAATACAAACACTAAAAAAGTAACCAAAACCGTACTCAATAAAAAATGCACATATCTTAATCTGCCGAGTCCTCTAACCCTACCAGAACTATTATCCCAAGGGAGAAGATCTAAAACCGCCGCCGTCCAGCAAGCCCACCCACACCATCCCCTGTTAAATAGAAAAGGACCGAAAATTTTTGCTATTAGATAATGTAGGACTGTGGCTGCAAAAGAACCGGCGAGTAGCCAGAACCAAAAACCTTCGAATTGCATGTTTTCTGGGACTATCACGCCGAAAAGGGTATAGATTAGGCCAAAACCTAGACCGAAAAACATGTATCCTCCTATCAGGATTTGGCTTATTTTTCTAGCCCAGTGTTTGTTTTCTTTAGAGAAAACCGGCCATAGGCCGATTCCGAGTCCTAGTGCTGTCCCGATGATTGTGAAGTTTACTAGGTAGAATGTAGAGTCTAAGAACCACCATAGTGCGATTGCTATTGAGTAAAAGATTCCGAGCATTAAGATTAGGGATTTAAGATTTTTCCACTTGGATTCTTTTTCGGTTGGGGACATGTTTTCCTCTTAAATTTCAGCGATTTTTTTGAACTATTTGTAATGTTTGAATCAAGGTATATTGAAAAACCTTTGCCGAAGCGTTGATGAGAATTTGATGAGTTTTCAACGTGTTGTTGTTTGTGGCTGTGTGTTGTTTGGTGTTTATTATTCGTCTTTAGGAGGCGGAATTTCAGAATCTGAGTTTTTGAGAGAAGCTCTTATTTTCGCTTCTAAGCCGGCCACTTCTTCTTTGGCTTTTACTCTTTGGGTAATGTCCCGGTTGATTCCTGCTACTCCGACGACTTTTCCATCTTCGTCAAAAATTGGGACCTTAGTCGAAAAGTTCCACCGTTCTTTTTCTTCGGGCCCGGTGATTTCTTCTTTGTTTATAAGCGGTTCTCCGGTTTTCATGACTTTTTCTTCGTCTTCATAATAGTCCTGAGCTAGTTCTTCCGGGAAGAAATCAAAATCAGTTTTTCCAATGGCTTCCTCCACAGTCGCGCCTAGGTTCTCTGCGGTGGCTTCGTTTAGTAATATGAATCGGTGCTTTCTGTCTTTAAAATAGATTTGGTCGGGACTGCTGACCATTAATGCATCTAAAAATTTTTTCTTCTCCCTCAGGTTTTCAAGATCTTCTTTCCGTTCAGTAATATCTTGAAAGGTGAGTAAGAACAAGTTAGAGTTAGCCTTTCTAACACTAGTACTGTTTGTAAGTAGTAAGACCTCCTCTCCTCCTTTACTAAATCCAGTAAATTCAATATTTTTTTTACTCGCCCCCGTTTTCAGTTCTTCATCCAAAAATTTCTCGAACTCTTTATTACCTTCAAAAACCAAATTTTGGATTTTTTTACCTACCATCTCGCTGTTTTCATAGCCAAACATTAGCAAAGCGGAGTTATTTACTCGCAATATCTCCCCTTCGGAATTTATAATTACTACTCCAACTGGCATTTTTTCTATAACATCTTGGGCCGAAATTGGATTCCAATCCCCCGAATTCTTCTCATTTTGCTGGTTCATCTTACTACACAATCCGCTCTTTATTCTACTACTTGCATTCACAATTAATTAATTCTCTACATATTTTGTTTTTTGGAAAATTCAGTTTCTCTGCCGATTGCTCATTTAACTCTATCTTTCATTGTTTTATTTTCCTTTTCGCGTAGGTTAGTTTCTGTAGAATTTTATAGACATTAAGACCATTACGTAAAAATAGATTTCTTAAAAACAGTTTTTCCGATTTCTGTAGAAAATATTAAAATTAGCAGTTAAAAAACCTGTGCACCGACTATTTTTGGAAGTTTTAAGTTTTCTCTTCCTTTTTCTTGATTGAGTTTAGCCATTTTTGATAAACTTCTTCATCGCGCGTGGGAGGGACGGTTAATCTTTTCTTAATCATAGGTTTTCCGGTATCTTCGTGCGGTTTTCTTTCGAGTGTTTCCTGATGTTTTTCGATTTCTCTTGCTTCTTCCGCTAGTTTTGCCGCTTCTTTGGCTATTTCGTGTGCGCTTGCTGCGAGAGGAATGTAATCTTTGTGATCCTCGACAACGAAACAAGCTTTTTGATTGATTTCCGCGATTTTTTCGGTTAGTTCATAAGCAGCCATTGCTTTTGCTTTTGCATATGGGTTCTCAAAGCTGGAGTTGTCTCTGATAGTTTCTAGATTTATTATTTTTTGTGGGATTGGTAGAGGGTTTGCATTTTCTTCTAACCCCAGAATAAGTTTATCAATATCTTGGTGAAGAATGCGATAAACACCTGTGATTGCTAATACTTTAATAATGTTTGAATTAAAAATCGCCATTTCGATAGGGTCTAAAAATTCTCTCCTTGCTCCGATTAAGGGATCTCCTGAAACAATTTCGTAACCCAATCCCTGCTTTTCAATCTCATCTTTCACTCTTTTTGCAGGGTTATCGGATATCACTACGCAAGGAATGTCTTTTTCAGACATCATTTCTCTGGCTTTGGATGGGCCTGGTGCGCTGACGTTTGGTGATAGGTATACTAATAATTCGGGGTTAAATTCGAAGATTCTTTTAAAGGCGCTTTTTACTTCTCCGACATCCATTTTTGAGCCGGTTGTGAGGGTACGTACGCTGATGTCTTTTCTGTCGCCAAGTTCATCGAGGAGAAGTTCGAACAATGGTGAAGTTCCTATATTCCCGCATTTGAAAATTCCAGTCTTTACTCTATTCATGATAAATTCGCCTGCCTTAGGATACTATTTAGGGTTTCAGGAGTAGTTTACAGCGTTTCTAGCCAGCGTTTATAAATTTCGTCTTCAGTTGTCGGTGGGACTCTCAAGGTTTTCTCTCTTTCCGAGTTAGAACTGGTTGAAGTACTCTTTCTGTGATGAGTAGTCTTCTCGGCATCAGATTCACTTAGAGTATTTAACCAACGTTCGTAAACCTCCTTGTCAGTTGTTGGCGGAACTCTTATTCGCTTATTTGGTCCTGATGTTTCGGGAGCTTCTTCGGGTGATTTTATGATGTCGGTGACTCTGTTCTCGATCTCGGAAATTTCTTCTTCTAGTATTTCATTTTCGGTAAAGTAACAACATTCGTCTAAGGCTGACCTAGCGGTTTTGAGTTTGGATATTACTAGGTTTTTTCCCTCTTCCATTGGTCTGGAAATTTTAATCCCCCCGTTTCAATCTAGCCGACAACTCATTTATATTATTTATCATACTCATAATATCGATAATATCTTTATTAAAAGTATGATTGATTAGATTTTCCCTATATGGAAAGATTTTCAGTATTTTTAACACAGCAAGACGTGTTGTTTTTATAAAATATGAAATATGTTAAGTCTCGGAAAAAGAAATTTAGCCGCGGTTGGATAAAAAAAACAAAAAATCATTTAATTAAGAGTATTTCGGCTGACCTTCAATTCTTCTTCTGAATCTAGACTTTAGTACTAGAATTCATTTTGAAACTTCAGCAGTTGTTCAAAAGTGTAATAAGTGTCGCACTCATCGCAACGATAGGCATCCGAATATACTTCTGAAACCTCTTTTCCACACTTTGGACATTTTAAAGTACTTGGGGGTATGGGTTCTTCTTCGTTCCACCGTCTCTCAATTTCCTCTGCCCGTTCGTTCTTCTTTTTATTAGAAAGCTTTTCTATCAAACCCAAACCTGGTTTGACTTCTTCTAAAGATTCACTCTCAAGGGTAGCACCATTTGCTTTTTGAAACGCTCCCTCTCCAATCTCTGTTCTGGTAAGGACCGCATTGTACCCATCGGGAGCTCCTACGCTCCCAATTGAAATGTCCGCTAATTCAGAAGCGAAGTCAAGGCAGACTGTGCATGAGCTACACATTAGATCTTTAAGCTCCCCTACCGGGATTTTCCCCTCATCCTCTTCCGTGTAAGCGATGAACTTACCCTTGCTGATGTCGAACCTAGTTACATCACCTATTTCAAACCCAAATTCTTCCTCCACTAACTGGACTATATTTTTGTATGGAAAGCTTTCCATGCAAAAAAGACCTATTATTAGTTTTATTCTGGAACTAAGTTTCTTTAGTGGTTTTTCCCCGATTTCCATCTGTCGAAGACCTTTCACTTGACAGGGAGTGCCTACGACGGCAATATCTTTCTTTAAATAAGCTTCTACTGCATCTTCTACGCCTTTTAGGACCGGTGAAGGTGAATAGACAGTTCCTCCATATTTAATTATCTCTTCAGGACTTGTAACTACGTAAGATTCTGGATTCCATGGCTCTTCGCCCTGCCCTGTTACTACTGCGGCATCAATGAATCCTTCCTTAAGTAGATTGTAAAGTAAAGCAGTAACTGTCCCCCCATCTTGAGATTTATCATTAATCTCCGGTACGGTTGTTTTTGCTGAATAGGCATTCTTATATATGCCCACTCCTTCAAATTCTGGTTTTTCCCCGAAAATCCCTTTGGCATCTTCTTGGATTCTTGAGAATTGAGGGCATTGTGTGTAACAGAGTCCACAGGCCTCGCAAGTTCCCGATAAAATTGGTCCGTCCTCTTTCATTTCTAGAGAGTCGAAGGGGCAAGAGACTACGCAAGAGCCACATCTGGCACAGAAGTCGGAGTCTAGTTCCCTCATTAGGTGGCCGTATACTTTTGTGATCTTTTTTTCCCCTGTTGCCATTTTTCTCCCTTCTATTCGTTTTTCAGCATTTCTGCCGGTTTTTAAACCTTTTCTTATTTTCCGTCGGATTGTGTGTTGTTGAGGGTAAAGTTTGGTTTATTAATGTTTTCATATTAATATTCCCTCTAACATTAATAATATAAGTAATAATTGTCATAAAAATATTACTGGTATGCCCCGAATATCCATACGTGTGCCGGAAGATATGAAAGAAAGAATGGACTTGCAAGGAGAAACCAATTGGTCAGAATACGTAAGAAAAAGAATAAGGGAAAAACTAGAACATCCTAAAGCCACTCAGAAAATAGAAAACTTAGCTGATGAATATAAGACAGATACGAAAAGACTCTGGACCCTTCATATGTTCGCTACCTTTCTCACTGAAAATCAAATATACGAAACTGCAAATTTACTCTTCGGAGAAGGCGCAGATCTCATAGTGGACAATGTAAAGACCGACCTTGAGTTAGGAGGCCTACTTAATATGCACAAGAGATTAGGAGATGATTTTCAAGTAGGTGACAAGATACAAGCAGCTATTACTTCTAAGGGAATTTCTGAAATTAAGAGATGGACAAGAGAATCTATACTCGATTCTTCCGATAAGATTCGAGACGGAGTTTATCTTCTTTCTCTTTTCTTACGGGATAGGCTAAACAAAAAACGAGCCCGGATATCTCCAAAGGGGGTTCAAAGAACTTGGGAGGTATATAGTGAGGATGAGGTGGAGAGTAAGGATTTGATTAAAACGGGAATCATGTATAAAGGTCATGTAATTCCTAGTTATAGCCTTGATTTGCTTGCAGAAATAAGCGAAAATCCCGAGGATTCGGAATTTGGTGTATCTGATCCTTCAGAGGCCGAAATCCAAGGTTTGGTTGAGATGGATAAGGTCATAGAATTCTTCGGCTGGTTGAATGGAACAAGCAAGTATGTTAACGTATATAATGAAGAGGAGAGTATTGAAGAGGAATTGAAAGAAAAAGACCTTAATCTGTCTCTTGCCGAGTTTAAAGAGACAAGGGATAAGCTGATCAGGAAAAAACTTTTGATCATTGATCATAGTCCGCAGAAGAATACTCCACAAGACAGGGAAGATAAACCAGCTAGATGGGAATATAAAATAACAAATCCAGTATTAAACTCAGTTCCATTACTCAACTGGAGACCCTCATCGTATCGAGATATTATGCAGGAATCCTAAAAAACGCTAAATTAAAATATAAGAAACCATAAATCTTCCGTCCACAAATCTAAAAATTGTGCTAAAATACTTCAATAAAAACTATGAAGTAGCATAAAAAAGATATCCCGAAGGGTAGACTCGTAATAGATTTAATTGCTTGTTCCAGTTAAGGGCCTATAAGTACATTTGTTACTGTTTCTCTTACTCCATCTATTTCTCTGATTTTGTTCATGAGAACCCCTAAAATCTGTTTCATGTTTTCTCCCTCTGCTAGCGCCATTATATCGTGTGGGCCTGTTATTATCGCTACTTTTTTGATATGGTCCATTTTTCCGATTTTTTCGCAGACGTCCACCATTACTCCGGGGTCTGTTGTGATTAGGATTAGAGCTTCATTCAAATTTTCACCATTACTATTTTCTGAGATAAGTTGTATAAAAATCAATGAATTTTCTTGGGTTAAAAG
>CAYSUV010000053.1:0-7327 GCA_964434275.1 Hadarchaeota archaeon (SeqCode)
TACCTCTCTTGAAAGATTATAAGCATCGATATATCTATCTTCTTTCACCAACTGGATATAACCAGGGACATCAGTATCCGCAGGACATCTATTCTGACATGGAGAAGTCATCAACATTGAGCAAACTCCAGCAGGACATTCTCCCTCTTCAACATGAGCGTTATACTCATTTCTGAAGTATTCGAGAGTCGTTAGTATGGGGTTAACAGCGGTGTTTCCAAGCCCACACAAAGCAGAGTCTCTTATATACAGGGATAGATCTTCCAAAAGTTTTATGTCTTTTTTGCTTCCATCTCCCTTACTTATTTTATCTAACAGGTTGAGCATTTGTTTCAACCCCTCTCTACAAGGAGTACACTTACCGCAAGACTCGTCCGAAGTAAAACCTAGGAAGTACTTAGCCACATCTACCATACAATCTTCCTCATCCATGACTACGATACCACCTGAACCCATTATAGAACCAAGCTCATCGAGATTTTCGTAATCAATCTCAACATCTAAATACTCAGACGGGATAACTCCGCCAGAAGGACCACCTGTCTGAACAGCTTTAAAATCTTTTCTTCCAGGAATCCCCCCACCAATATCATAAACCACCTCACCTAACTCAGTTCCGAAAGGAGCTTCAACTAAACCGGGCCTGTTTATTTTTCCGACAAGAGAAAAAACTTTGGTACCACCGGATTGATCTGTACCTATAGAACTGAACCAATCTGGACCTTCGCTAAGAATCGCTGGAACATTAGCCCAGGTTTCAACATTGTTAATATTTGTAGGTTTACCGCGCAAACCTTCATTAGCAGGGTATGGTGGTCTTGATCTAGGTTCTCCTCTTTTTCCTTCAATTGAGTGTATAAGTGCGGTTTCTTCCCCACAAACGAAAGCACCAGCACCTTTCTTTAGTTCTATATCTAAAGAGAAGCCTGATCCCAAAATGTTTTCTCCTAATAATCCGTATTTATATGCGTCCTCTATGGCTTTTTTCAATCTTTCTATTGCTAAAGGGTATTCTGCTCTTACGTAAATGTAAGCGTTTCCAGCTCCGACGGCGTAGGATCCGATAATCATTCCTTCAACTATTGAGTGAGGGTCACCTTCTAGGATTGATCTATCCATGTAAGCTCCAGGGTCACCCTCATCGGCATTACAAATCATATATTTCTCATCACCTTCAGCTCTCCGAGCAAAAGTCCATTTTTTGCCTGTGGGAAATCCAGCACCGCCACGACCTCTCAAATTCGAATCAGAAACCCCATTGATAATTTCCTCTTCAGACAACTCATTTAGAGCAGAAAACGCTGAAAGATACCCGCCTCGAGCAATATATTCTTCCAAAGAGGTCGGATCGATAATACCACAGTTCCTCATAGCAACTTTAGTTTGATTCTTAACAAACTCCAACTCACCAAAAGGGGGAATATCCTCATAACTTTCTAAATCCGGAAATTCCAAGGCAAGAGCAGAAGGATCCTCAACCAGTTGAGCCAAAGCCAAATCCCTAACCGGCTCACCATCAACTAAATGACTCTCAATAATATCAGACAAAGAATCAGAATCAACATTCGTATAGCTAACCCTCGGCCGACCACTCACTTGAATATCTAACATAGGTTCCTCATGACAAAGGCCGATACAACCAACTTTGGATAATGTAGCCTCAATACCCTTATCCTCAAGGATTTCTTCAACTGAATTATAAATCTGTCTAGCACCAGCAGAAATGCCACAGGTCCCAAAACCGATGATTATTTTTTTATCCTCGTTCCAAAGTTTTTCTCTGCCTTTTTGGGCTAAATTCTCTAAATCTTTCTTACTCTCGATTTTCATTTTATCACAGGTTTATTCATAATTCTCAAGTATTTCCTCCAAATCTGATGGTCTAACTCGACCGTAAGTATCATCGTCTATTCTAATAACAGGAGCAAGAGAGCAACAACCCAAACATCTCACGGATTTCAAAGAGAATTTTAAATCATCAGTTGTTTCACCAACCTTAATATCGAGAATATCCTCTAGCTTTCCGATATTTTCCGCATTTCCCTTAACATAACAGGTAGTGCCCTCGCAAACCTGAACATCATGATCACCAGCTGGTTGTGTGTCGAATTGTGTGTAGAAAGTTGCAATCCCATAAAATTCGCTAAGAGAAATACTGGATTTTTTCGCTGCGTACTTTAGGTACTCCTTACCGACGTAACCCAGCTCTTCCTGCATTTTTTGAAGAATGGGAATTTTCGCTTCATTTAACTCCCCATCATCTTCTTCCAGTATCTCCTCAATAACATCTTCGTATTTGAGTTCTTCCTCAGATTTCATTATGTTTCCTCCGAAAAATCTTTATAAGCTTCAATCAATTTCCTAAAACTACTTTTCGAAGGTTTAACTCGGTTATTTAACTCTTCCAATTTCTCGAATCTTCCCTCAACATCTTCAGTTGAAGAGGTTGGGAATTGTCCTCCACCAGTAATACACCCGTAAGGGCAAGGAATCATTTCGATAATATCATAATCGTGTTTCTCTGACAAGAATTTTTCTGCCTTTGATAATCTCCTAATCACCAGCCCGGTATAAGAACTGTTTTCACCTTCAAGATGGTACTTTTCAACATCCTCTTCAAGAACCTCAGAGTTCAAACTAACTTCTGCATTAGAATCGTTCAACTTATCGGCAATCTTCAGAATATATGGAGAGTAAGATATATTTTCATATCCTTGAAGCATTTTCCTTGACCAAGGAGCTAAATCATTGTCGAAATCTTCCGATTTTTTATAATAAGTTTCCAGCCAGATGTCTTTACGACCTAATAACTGGGGTATTTCTCTAGGAGTGATTACCGCATCAGCAAAATTTTTTTCCTTTTGAGCTATACAGGGACTAATCAAAATTATGTTAACACTCTCTTCACCAAAATTAGATAGAATATGTTGAGACAAAATATTTTCAGGAGATGTTTCCTCGTGAACAACGTTTTCACTTTCGGAAAAATTGTACTCAGAAAAATATCGTGCGCTTGGACACCATGAGGAGACAATTTTTTCGTTATTATTCAAAAGCTTAGCTTGAGCCACTGCGGATAGTTGTAAGTAAGGGGAATAGTCCCAAACTTCATCAGCGCCGATTTCCTTTAAGGCGGAAATCAATTTACTCAATAACAGAGGGGGGTTCTCCTCATAAGAGGAGAAAACGTTATCTAAAGAAACGATTGAAATGGTGTCCAAAACCACTATATTCTTTTTTTCGTCACTCTCCAGTAGTTTCATGGTCTCATTCAAGGAAGATTTAACATCAAAAGCTCCAACAGGACAGTTTTCTACACACTGTCCGCAATAAATACAACCACTTTCATCCAAACTTTCGCCGAATGGAGTCGAGACATTAGCCTCAGGTCCTCTATCTACCATTCCTATAGCATGTACGTCCATAACGTCATTACACACTTTTTCGCATCTTCTGCAGAGGATACACTTATTAGGATTATATTTTATCGAATCGGATTGAAGATTTAATTCTTGTTTCTCACCGAGGAAAGGTAGTCTAAGATCCTCGTTCTTTTGGAAGTTTTCCTCTACAAACTTTTCTAAAAATTGAAGTAGTTCTTCTTCTCTAACTGGACATCCACGCAAATAATAATCGACCTCTACGAAATCATCTAAAGAACCAATATCTTCTAGGGGAGTAAAATCGGAGTCTCCTAGTAATTTTCTTCTTTCTACGTCTCTAGCCTTACCATATTCGACCACCGCTTCTGGAAAATTTCCTTCGGTGGCACATGTGCCGACTGCTACAAGATATTTTGTTTTTTCTCTTATTTTTTTCAGAAAATCTAAATCCTCATAACTGGCTATTTGTCCTTCTACCAGAGCTAGATCCATCCTTTCAAGATTTTTTTCGTTTGTCTTCATCGGGAAAGATAAGATATTTGCTATTTTTTGTATTTGTTCTTCTTGGTTCGATATCGCTATTTCGCAACCTTGACAACCTGTCATTTCGAAAATCCCTATTTTCCTTTTGGCCTCACTTTGTTTGTTCATAGCTTCCATTTTCTCACCGTTATCAGGAATTTAGTCCTCCTCCTTTAACAGCTCAGGAGTCTTTTTTGCTTCTTCTCTAAATTCTGGAATTCTTTCATCCATTTCTTTGATTATATCAGCGTATTTTTGCCCCTCAGTAGCAGAAACCCATTCCAGTCTCAATCTTTCAGTATTTATCTTGTCTAGTTTTTTTCTAAATTTGTCAATTCGTTCTTTTGCTCTGAAATTGCCTGCTTGCATGTAGTGACAATCAGAGGGGAGATGACAACCCCCAACCATAACCTGGTTGGCGCCTTCTTCAAATGCTTTGATAATATACTCATTATCTACCATTCCGGAACACATAACTCTGATATGTCTGCTTGAAGGTGGGTATTCTATTCTGCTAACCCCAGCGAAATCCGCTCCAGCATAGGAACACCAATTACAAATGAAACAAATTATCTTATCTTCTGGGTTATTTTCTAAAGCCGCTTCTATTTGAGCTTCCACCTGATTTTCTTTGAAATGATTAATATCAATAGCATCTTGGGGACAGTCTGCAGCACAAATTCCGCAACCATTACACTTAGCTTTGATAACCTTTGCTTTTTCGCCTTCCTCAACTTTTATCGCTCCATAGGGACAATATCTTTCACATAAACCACAACTTACACAGGCTTCTTGGTCAATTTCGGAGGTGACGGGTTCCTTGGTGAATTTTCCTTTTACCATGGGTGGAGTAACTGTTCCTACTGCTCCTCTGGCTTGAGAAACGCTGTTATGAATGCTTTGGGGCTCTACCGAAGTTCCAGCTATAGCTATCCCATCTTGAGAAGTTTCAACAGGTCTTAATTTTGGGTGTGCGGGGGTGAAAAATCCTTCTCCACCTGTTGAAAGTGGTAATGCATCGTCTGCTTTGTGTGTTCCTTCTGAAGGTTCAAGCCCCGTCGTTAGAGTAAGCATGTCGTATTCCTTTTCCATAGTTTTTCCAAGGGTTATATGCTCGAACTCCACTTTGATATCCTTAGTTTCAGGATCTTCCTTCACTTCGGATGGAGTAGCCTTAATAAAATTGACACCCATCTCTCTAGTCCTTCTAAATATTTCTTCATCGGCATTCCGCATATCTTTGTAAAACACATCTATGTCTATGTCTGGAAGATGCTCTTTCAAAATAAAGCAAAGTTTCAAAGTGTTGTCACAACCTATTTGGCAACAGTAAGAAGCTTCACTCTCCACTGCCTCATTTCTAGAGCCAACACATTGAATAAATGCAATACTGTCAGGGTGTTCACCATCAGACCTTCTCACAATCTCACCACCGGTGGGACCGCTTGCACAACCGAGCCTCTCCAATTCCATTGTAGTAACAACGTTGTCATAAATTCCATAACCATAATCATTATTCTCAGAAGGATCATACGGATCAGCTCCAGTAGAAGCAATGATGGTATCCACTTCCAACGTAGTCTCCTCAGGCTCATCATCGAAATCTATAGCATCTGGCCCTTCCTCTTTACAAGCTTCGACACAGTTTCCACACTCTATACAATAGTCCATATCAATCAAATACTGGTCTGGAACCGCTTGTGGAAAAGGCTTATAGATGGCCTTTTGGACATCTAACCCTTCTTCAAAATCGTTAGGAACACTCACCGGGCATACTTCCTCACATGCAGCGCAACCGGTGCACTCATCCGTAACATATCTAGGCTTTTTATTTAGATGAACAGTGAAGTTTCCAATCCACCCCTCAACATTTGTAATTTCAGAATAGGAGAGAATTTCTATGTTAGGATGTCTGTTAGCTTCCACCATTTTAGGGCCCAAAATACAGATGGAGCAATCCATGGTGGGAAAAGTTTTATCTAAAGCTGCCATTCTCCCCCCGATACTGGGAGATCTCTCGACCAAGTAAACGTCAAAACCATTATCACCTAACCTTTCAGCAGCATCTATCCCAGCTACACCACCACCTATCACCATTGCCGTCTTTCCAACATCTACTTCTATGGGTTCCAGCGGTTCTAATTGTTTTACTCTCTCAACGTGCATTTTTATAGTATCCTTTGCTTTTTCCATAGCATCTTCAAGTGATTGATGAGCGTGAACCCAAGAATTTTGATCTCGAATGTTGGCTAGACTAAACAGATAAGGGTTTATACCAACCTCCTCTATAGTTTCTTGAAAGATAGGTTCATGAGTTCTTGGCGTACATGAGGCTACAACTACCCTATCAATATCGTTTTCCTCTATCTCGTTTTGCATCATGTTTGTTCCTGCATCTGAACACATGTATTTGTCAACCTTACTGATAGCCACTCCTGGCAATTCTCTAGAATAGTCGGCTAATTCTTCGCAGTCTAAAACTCCGCCTATGTTTAAACCGCACTCGCAAACAAATACAGCAATTCTGTCTTGTTCTTCATTAGTCAAACGGGGTCCCCCCACCGTTTTTAGGGATATCTGGATTAATTTTATAATTTTTACCGTTTTAATGTTGAGTATTTTTTTGTACACCCGAAATTTTCAAATATACTTCTGTTTTTTAGCAGGATTTCTTTTTGACGGCCGACAAGGGCAAAAGTTTAAATTATTAAGTTGGTAAGAAACGGTGGCTAGGTGAAATAAGTTTGAGTGAGAAAAAAGGTGGAGAAATTCTAGATGCTCAAGTTCCCGGTGTTAATGTTCCTTATGAATGGGATGCTGGAGAGTGTGCCAGCAAGTTTTACATTAAACTAAGAGACGAGGGGAAAATAACAGCGACAAGATGTAGTAAATGTGATAAAAATTATCTGCCGCCAAGAAGCACTTGTCCAGAATGTTTTGATGAATTAGATGAATGGGTTGAAGTTGAAACGGAAGGAAAGTTAGTCACCTATACAGTGGTTAATTATGAAGAGCCTATAATACAACCTATCGATCCACCTATCATGTATGGGGTTATTAATTTAGAGGGAGCTGATACTTACTTTACTCACATTATTAGGAACGTTGATCCTGAAAATGTTGAAACGGGTATGAGGCTAGAAGCTGTTCTGAAAGATAAGTCTGATAGAGAAGGAAATATTTTAGATATTAAATACTTCAAACCGGTTGATTAGAATGAAAGATGTAGGAATTGTGGGAATTGGTCAAACAGAGTATAAAGGGGAAAACAAAGAACAGACCTATTCAGATTTGGTGTATGAGGCTACAACTAAAGCTCTAGAAGATGCCGATATGACAATAGATGAAATAGATAACATAGTAACAGTTTCTAATGACTTTTGGGATGGAAGAACAATCTCAAGCATGGCTGATATGGAGGC
>CAYSUV010000054.1:0-7264 GCA_964434275.1 Hadarchaeota archaeon (SeqCode)
GCCGTGTGAGGAGTATAAACTTGGAGATTAAGTAAACTCTTTGATTTAAACCGGAAAAAAAGCAAAACTATCGAAAAAAACAAAGAATAGGTTATTAAGACTTTTCAACACAAGATTTTAACAATGCCCCAAAAAGATGAAAATTACCTGAGAATAAAGAGACCACCAGAAAATCCTAAACTCGATAACTTCCCTATGGCTATTAAAATAAACGTCGCTTGGAGAGAAATGGACGCATTCGGTCATGTTAACAATATAACTTATTTTAGATACTTTGAAGACATCCGATTAGCCTACTTTTGGGAACTAGGATTCAAAGACGAAGAACTATTCAGAAACACGCCAAGCATCTTCTCTAAAGAAAAGATTGGTCCAATCCTGGCCTCAACTTCTTGTGAATATAAGCGTCCGCTAACCTATCCTGACATTTTGCATGTAGGCGGAAAAGTAACCGATATTGAGAAAAAACGTTTTCATATGAAATATCATGTTATTAGTGAAAAGCACGATTCTATTGCAGCAGAGAGTAATGCTACGATTGTTACTTATGACTATGAAAAACAGAAACCTGTACCCGTCCCGAGTGAATTGCGGGAAAGAATTGAAAATTTGGAAGGAGAAACCTTTTGAAAATAAGAGTGGTGGTGTTTGAAAATTATTTCACTTTCAATTGGACTATTTATTTCGAAAAAATGTTTTGACTGTGCATAAAAGTTAATTTTGGTCGGTGTTGATATTGGTAGAATCTATTGCGGTTTGGATTGACGGAGCATCCAGAGGGAATCCGGGTGAGGCCGGTGCTGGGATTTTTGTGAGGGATGATGAAGGGAATACTTTGGCAAGGATATCCGAATATTTGGGTGATAAGTTAACAAATAACCAGGCTGAGTATTGTGCCTTGTTGAAAGCTTTGGAATATTGCTCTAAGTTGGACGTGTCGAAGGTAAGGATTTTTTCTGATTCTGATCTTTTAGTTAAGCAGATGATTGGGAAGTATAGAGTTAAATCGGAGAATATAAAGCCATTATACAGAGAAGCTAAAGAACTGGAGTCTAGACTTAACAAAGTAGTTTATAAGCATATCTCAAGAGATAAGAACTCAATTGCTGATAATTTAGCAAACGAAGCCATAGACAAAGAAAAATCCTGAAAATCAGTGGTAAAAAAATCCAAAATTCGAAAGAGAAAACAAAAAACCTTTTAGAAAGAGAATTTTAGAAAAATATTTTGAAATTATTCTACCTATATGGAAGGTTAAAAATGATCGAACAAGAATCAGAAAAAAAACTAGACGTGCCAGTCGATGTAGTGTGGAATTGGGTAAAAAAACTAGAAAATATCACTTCCCTAATCCCGAGAGTAGAAATTGTCGAAAAAATAACTGAGAAAAAAGCAAAAGTTAAAGGAAACGTATTCAGAATACTAAATCCCCCTGAAGAAATAATTGTAGGGGAAGCCGAAACTGTAGAGACCAACGAAGAGGAAAAATATACTCGAAGCATAACAGAAGGCAGAATTTTTAGAATAGAAACCTTCCTAAAATGTGGAGAAAACAAAGAAAACCAGACGAAAATCCAGATGAAAGCGAAAGCAGAGCTAAAAGGATTTGCCGGAACACTGCTAGAAAAAATAATATTCATCCCGATAATATCAGACGCTATTCTCACGAACCAAATAGATGAAATATTAAACGAATTAGGAAGACGCTTAGAGAAATATATGAGAAAAAAATGGAAAAATAAACTGGAGAAAAAAATCAAAAAGATTGAACAGAATTATTCCCAAAAAGATGCGTTTGAAAGCTAAAAATAAAAAAATTAAAAAAATAAGAAACCTCAAAGTCTTAATTCTACAAGTTTAGCTAGTGGAACTCGCGTTTTGCCACATACTTATAATCTTTTGGATATCACTCTTAGAATTTCCCAATGCTTTGATTAATTGTAATACCGTCTTAAGATCATCCTCATATTTTCCAAGCATTTCCACTAACTTAGTTATAGCTTGCAAGGCTTCTCGAGTCTCTTTAGTCATTTGAGCAATTTGTGGAAACAAATCTTTTGGATTTTCCAAATCTGGTAGCATTTTCAAGAAACTCTCACCAAAATCAAGCTTAACTTCAATCGGACTCCCGTCGGGAGTTGAAATAGTAAGAACAATTTCTCCTTCCTTAGCCATGTTCACACCTCCTTTTGAACAATTAGATCTTGCCAATAAGAACTTCCAGCTATCCGGATAAAAGCATTTTGGAGGATAAGAAAGAATAAATCCATTAAACTGTCAAACCAAAGTCTACAAAAGAAATTACCTAACAAAGGAAAAGAGGTGAAGGAGGTGAAAAATATGGTAAATGTAAAAGAAGAAGGTGAAATTTACGAATGCGAAATCTGTGGAAATGTGGTAGAAGTTAAAGAAGCTGGCGGCGGCGAACTAGTTTGTTGCGGACAACCAATGACTCTGAAAGAGTGATTTGAAAAAAATTTCAAAATGTCAGAACATCCTCTTATAAAATCCAATTCAGATAAGGACCGTCTCCCTCCGGGACAGAACGCTAGAGAGGATTTCCCCCTAGACTCTAAGGGACCCGCTCCTGACTGGCCGGATGATTGGAAGCTCCGTGTTTTTGGAGCTGTTGAGGTGGAGAAGACTTTTAGTTTGCCGGATTTGAAGAGTTTTCCTGAAGTTTTGTCTCAGAAGCAAGATTTTCATTGTGTTACGGGCTGGTCTAAGCTTGGATTGGAATGGACTGGTATTCGGTTTGATGCCTTTTTGGATAGGGTGGATATTTTGGAAGGTGCTGAGTATGTGATGTTTCATTCTTTGGATAATTACTCTACGAATCTTCCTTTGGAGGTTTCTACTGATGATGATGTGATGATTGTGTGGAAGTTGGAAGGTGAGGATATCCCAACTGAGCATGGGGGGAAAGTTAGAACAGTTATAGAAAGTAAGTACGCTTATAAATCCGCTAAATGGTTGTCAGAGATTGAGATCTTGAAAGAAAATAAGAAAGGTTATTATGAGAACAGGGGTTATTCCGACACTGCCAATCCCTGGAAAGAAGATAGATACGCTTGAAGATAAAAATACTTAAACTCTCATTCATAGAAAAACCGTAAAAAGTTAAGATATTTTACTGACAAGAAAACAATAATAAAGAGGAATAAAATATGGCAGAAGAAGAAACTTCTAAATTGTACTGGTTGCTCCCCATCCTGTTCAATTGGATTGGAGGACTGACCGGTTGGCTCGTGTTAAAAGACAAAAACAGGGAAAAAGCAGACAATATTTTGATTTCGGGAATAGTGATTCTCGGTTTAGAAATTCTGACTCTAGTGGTTTGGATCGGCGGATTAATGTTTTAACTTCCAGTAAAAAACAAAAAGTCCCGATTGATCAAACAACCCACAGCTTTTCGGAAAAAAAGAGCTATGCACTCTCGGTAGTAAGTTTAATATCTTCTATAAATGCGGGTCTAGTATCCTCGGCGTTAAAATGAATTTTTACTTTAACTGCATTGACTTGTCCCATATCTTGAGGTTCTTGATGCCAAGACGACACCCATGTTTTACCATAATCGGTGCTTCCTTGCCATTCGGCCGAATAATTTTCTAAATAGTAGTTTTCAATAGATAACCCTGTGACTATTTTGTTTTCTTGATAGAAAGCCTTCGAAAACTCTCCGAATCCCTGAGTGCCTTTCATAATCTTGAACCAATTATCTAATTGAATCTCTAAATCATTATCTTTCTTTCTCAAACTCAGATCGGATGCCACAAAATGCATTTCTCTATCTCCCAACTTTATGGGATTACTCAACATAATAGGATAATTTTCCCTATCACGATTCCCTCCAGCCCATCTAGTAACCAAATTTACCCTTTCACTGCCTTTCTCCATGTCAAAATAATAAATCGCAGATCTGCCCGTTATATAACTATTCTTTGAAGTGTGGAGAATATCCATAATTGGAGGACCGCTCATCCCAGACTTTATTCTTTGTCTTTGTGCAGCTGGAGTTGTTTTTTTGGTTGCCGGATTAATATCAAGCTTACTTATTACCGTCCCGAAAAAGCCGAATCTTGCAGCTCCCCAGTTATGATATATGTCAACTACCGGCATATTGAGGAAATACACATGCGGTAAAGAACGAGGTCGGTACTTTCTTATCGACTCGTCTATCTTCGCTCCATTAACGAATTTTCCAACGTTTTCGGCTCCCTCTGTAAAATCTTGGTCCAGGGGATCGTCCCTCATACGATAATCAGTGTGTATATGCCCGGACATGTGCACATCCACGGAGTTCTCATACTCCCGCAACAAATCTTTAAATTTTTTCGAAATATGTTTCCATCTCGGATTCCTACCATAAAACCAAGTAGTTGAAAAAGCGGCCGTATAAGGAAGTGGGGTATGATTCATGATGAAGATATTGTGATTTTCTGAATGTTTTTTAATTTGTTTTTCGACAAACTCGAAACGTTTTTTTGGAATAGTGGACATTAGATAGTCTCCGTCTCCCTCGGGGTCATGTTCTTCTGAAACGAGGATGAAAACATTATTTCCCATTTTCAAAACTTTAGTGTCGGAAACTCGCCCTACTTTGGTAAAATAGCCAGTGCCTGAAGAACCGACTCCGTATAGGTGTTCCTTGTCGTGATTTCCGAGGATATCGAAAACTGGACTATTTATCTTATTTTCCCAATTGTCGTATCCGATCCATTCGTTTTCAGTAGTGTGAGCGGTTAAGTCTCCAACGCCGAAGGTATAATCTGGTTTACAATGATTTATAGCATAAATAGCGTCTCTAGGAGCATCATAACCCGGTCCTCCTATGTCTGTTTCCGTACCTTGATCTGCTGTTATGATATGAGGGTCTGCAAAAAAAGCTAGTCTTACTTTATTTTCATTAGTTGAGTCTAGTGAAGATTTGGATTTCCCGGGTAAAGCGAATTTATAAGCTAATCCTGAAGTGATTATTATTGCCAGCCAAGCGATGAATATTATCGCTAAAATCTTTTTTATTCCCAAGCTCTCTTTTCACCTTTCTTCTAATGGTTTGTATCTCTAATTTTTATATTTGATTAGCATCGCTATTTGGAGTTAGTATCTCTAGTGGCTAAAGAAATAATTGCTAGACTATAAGACTATAAATGCTTTAATTAAAAAATAGCATTTCCTTAAAAATTTCATAAAAGCGGAGGTTAAAGATGTCAAAAGAAGAAACCGTTTTCAGCAGATTAGCTAAACCCTTGCATAACCTATTAGAAAAAAAAGACTTCGAAAAACCTACACTACCACAAGAAAAAGGTTTTCCACCCATAATGGACGGTAAAAATACTTTACTAATCGCACCCGCCGGAACCGGTAAAACCGAGGCGGCTTTACTTCCTGTTTTGAACAAGATTTTGAAAACCCCGCGAGAAGAAGGAATAAAATTAATATATATCACGCCGCTCAGAGCGTTAAACAGGGATATTCTAAAACGGTTGAAATGGTGGTGTAAAAACCTAGATCTTAAGGTTTCAGTCAGACACGGCGATACTTCGAAAAGAGAGAGAAGGCAACAAGCATTAAGCCCGCCAGATGTCCTGATAACAACACCTGAAACGTTCCAACTTTTGCTAGTAGGAAAAAGAATCAGTCAGCATGCAGCCAATGTAGAATGGATAGTTGTTGACGAAGTTCATGAGCTTGCGGGAAACAAAAGAGGTGCACAGCTCTCGCTGTCCTTAGAAAGAATGAGGAGATTGAAAGGCGGGGACTTCCAGATAATCGGGCTTTCAGCTACAGTGGGATCACCTAAAGAGGTGGCGAAATTTTTGGTTGGTAGAAAAAGGGATTGTGAAATTGTCGATGTTTCAATGGCTAGGGAGATTGATCTGAACGTTTCATATCCTGATGTTACTGATTCTGACGAGGCGTTAGCTTCTGAAATTTATACCTACCCAGAAGTCGCTGCTCGTGTTAGAAAAATGAGAGGATTAATTGAAGACCATGAAACCACTCTCATTTTCACTAATACTAGGCCGATGTCTGAGGTTTTGTCTAGTAGGTTTAAGATGTGGGACATTGATTTTCCTGTGAGCGTCCATCATGGGTCTCTTTCGACTTTTGCTAGGCGTCGGACTGAAGAGGAGTTAAAGACGGGTGATTTGAAGGGTGTAATTTGTACTTCATCTATGGAGTTAGGTATTGATATTGGAAGGGTTGATCTTGTTATTCAGTATAATTCTCCACGGCAAGTGGCTAGACTATTACAGAGAGTAGGGCGGAGTGGTCATAAAATCACGAAGAAGGCAAAAGGCCGTATAATTGTAAAGGATTCGACTGATGGTGTTGAATCTTCTGTTATAATAGATAGGGCGGATCGGAAAGAGTTGGAGCCTGTAAAAATTCCGGATAAGCCTTTAGATGTGCTTTCTCACGAACTGGTTGGTATGCTCGTAGCTGCTCCTGAGTGGGAGGTTGAGGATGCTTATAATATAATTAAACGAGCATACCCGTTCAAAAATTTGGAAAAAGAGGATGTTGTAGAAGCTTTGAAGTATTTGGAGAATATGAGTCGAAGACTTGCCTGGCTTAGATCGGATGAGAAAATTTTTTCTCGCCCTAGCAAGGGCAACCGTATCTTTGATTATTATTTTGGAACTCTTTCTATGATTCCGGAAATGAAACAATACTTGGTTATGGATGATACGAAGGATGAAGCTGTCGGTGTTTTGGATGAGCCGTTTGTGGCTGAGTATGGTGAGCCTGGAGCCAAGTTCGTGATGGGTGGTTCGATTTGGAGAATTGTGCAAGTGTTTAAAGATAAAGTATTTGTGAAACCGGTTGATGATCCAGTAGGTGCAGTTCCCTCATGGGTCGGAGAAGAAATTCCTGTTCCTTATTCAATAGCTCAAGAAGTCGGTGGGTTAAGAAAGGAGCTAGTTAGACTACTAGAAGAAGGCAAAAAACCTGACAAGGCTCTCGAAAAAATTTCTGATGGTTGGGGTCTTGATTCGAGGGCTATTGAAAAATCATTAGACCCTGTGAAAGAACAATGGGTGAAAGAGTTAGCAATTCCAACTGACGAGGAAATAGTAGTGGAAAAAGCAGAAGATACCATAGTAGTCCACGCCTGTTTCGGAACACTGACAAACAGAACTCTCGCTAGGTATATCGCCAAACGAGCAGTAGACGAACTTGGAGAAACAGTAGCTGTGACAGTAGACCCGTATAGAATACTTATCAGATCCGAAAGGCTCAGACCTCGAGAGATGAA
>CAYSUV010000055.1:0-7164 GCA_964434275.1 Hadarchaeota archaeon (SeqCode)
CAACAATTGTCGCTATTCCGACTCCACCGCCGCCGCAGAGAGCTTCTAATCCATAGTCGATGTTTTCCCTTTGCATATAGTGAACCATCTCCGTAAAGTAAAGCACACCAGTAGCTCCTATCGGATGCCCTATCGCTATTGCTCCACCCGTAGGGTTAACTCGTTCATCGAAACGATCATAACCCATTTCATCTGCGTGGTAGAAGTTTTCAGTAGCAAAAGCTTCGTTAACTTCAAGCACTCCCATGTCATCAATACCCAATCCAGCGCGATCTAACGCCTTATCAGTGGCAGGTTTAGTAGCCAGAAGCTGGTACTCAATCGGTTCATCTCCAGCAACGGCCATGGAAACTATCCTACCCATGGGTTCAAGTCCTAACTGTTCTGCTTTTTCTCTGCTCATTATCATGCAGGCAGATGCTCCATCAACAATTCCACTTGAATTTCCAGCTGTAACCCTTCCTCCGTCCTTAAAGGGACTCGGTAGGGTCATCATTTTCTCTAATTCACTGTCAGGATCTTCCTTAGCAGATGGTCTAGGCGGCTCGTCTACTTCACCGTAAACTTTTTCTTCGTCTTCATCCTTTTTCTTGGCAGTTACTGGAACTACTCGTTTCTTATCCTCCTCTTCGTCCTCCATCGCTTCAACAGCCTTTTGCTGACTCCAAAGTCCGAACTTATTCATTTCCTTTTCCGAATAATCAAAGTCTTCTGCCATATTTTCAGCAGCTACACCCATCGGAGTCATCATTAAACCAGCTCTCTCTGCTCTTTCAGTGTCATCAAAGTAAGGCAAATCTGCTTCCTTAGCTACAGTTACATCGGACGCCATGCTGTAATGAGACATGTGCTCCACTCCAGCCGCAAGCATAATATCTCCACATCCAGTCATTATGGCCTGGGCTTGGGAATTTATTGCTTGTAATCCAGCATTACAGAACCGGTTGACGGTCCAACCTGCTATTTCTTGGGGTAAATCACTCGCAATTAGATCTCTTCTTCCTATGTTCAATCCCTGCTCTCCGATCTGGGACAGACAGCCCACAGCGCAGTCTTCAATCTCAGCTGAATCAAAATCGGAAGCTCTTTCCTTAACTCTATCAATAACAGCTTCCAGTACAGACCCTGCGAGATCATGAGCCGGAACGTAGGCAAACTGGCCTTCTTTTTTCATTCCGTCCCATCCACTTTTACCAGTCGGTGCTCTTACTGCATCAACGATTACTACTTCTCTCTCTTCCGGAATCAAATCAAGAGTTTTTGCTCCAGATGTCATATTACCAAAATTGTTAAGGAAGAGGATTTTAATAAACCTAATCTATTCATAAAAGAAAAACGTTACAGAACAAAAATCGCTTATAATTAATCGTCAGAGATAAAAGATTCAAGACCCAATTCTTCCAACTTTTCTTTCTTCGGACGTCCTGATTTTTCGTCCCAACCTCTATACTCATAATATTCTGATAGCATGTACTCCACATCAGGAATCTTATCCTGAGTTCCTCCACCAATTGGTCTTAACATAATATCTTTTAAGTTATCATCAGCAGCGGTTATACCTCTACGCATATTTAGAATTCTTTTCAAGTTCCTCGACCTTTCACCAACTTCCTTCAAATCATCTGCAGAATAGTCCATCCCGGTAGAAAAGTTAATCAAATCTCGAATCACATCTATACCTGGACTTGCAAATTCACAAACTGGAGCCGCATTATAAAGTTCTCTAAAATCTTGCATCTTTGCAGCTAACTCTCCAGCTCCTTCTTTTTCGAACCGATCTATCGGTTCTATACCAACTTCATCTTCCCCTCCACCTAAATGTACGGTGAAAGTATCACCCCTATTATGACAAGCCCCTCTTGGAGAAGTTGCGTAAGTCACTGCCATCGAGTGAAAAGCTCTAGGATCATGCATCGGCATCTCTAATCCTTTAACGTGCGCAGCCTCCTCTTCCGCACCATACTCCTCACCCATTTCTCTCACGCCTTTTGATAAAATCTCTCCAAATCCTTCTTTATCTACCAGCATATCGATTAATCTTTCAACCAATTCTGGATCACCCCATTCAAGAGAAACCCCCACTTCATCTTCATCGATAACCCCCTCATCAAAAAGATGTAAAGCAAACCCGATAGAAACCGCCGTTGAAATCGTATCCAAACCGTACTCATTACAAACCTCATTTAAGTAGGAAATAGCCTCCAAATCATCAATCATAAGCAAAGGACCCATTCCAGCAACCGTTTCATATTCTGGCCCATCATCATGATCGAGCTCGTATTTATCCCCACTTAATTCAACTTTTCTTCCGCAACCGATATTACACGCTGGACAATTATAATTGTCAGTTAAAATCTTTCTACGCATCGAAAACCCGTCTATTTCAGATGCTCCCTCAAACTCGGATTCAGTGAAATACTTTACGGGAACATCCCCGTGAGACTCTCCGATACCTACCCAACTCGCAGTGCCAAAGTACTCCAAAGACTTTGAATAAACATTATCAACTATCTCCTCAGATGCGAGATTAAGGAGACTACTTGGGATGTTTGACAGAAAAGGCATTATCTTTTGAGAAGTTTTTTGAACAAAATCAGAAGCGAAAAGAGGATCCAATCCCGTATCGGACTTTGAAAATATTTCTTTTGTCAAACCTCTAAACCCTTCCTCATCGTCTAAAGCAGGTCTAGAAGTCCCAACAACAGCAACAGCTTTCAAATTTTTCGAACCCATAACCGCCCCCATCCCACATCTACCTAGAGCCCTTCCTTCATCATTAATAATACAAGCATAATTCACTAAATTCTCCCCAGCTTCACCGACACAACTAACGCTGGCCGTCTTCCCCATCTCTTCCTTAATCACATCTTGCGTTTCGTAAGTATCCAATCCTTCTAACTCTGAGCCCTCCTTTATCTCCACTTCGTCATCTTCAATAGCAAGATAAACCATTTCATCAGCCTCCCCCTCAATAATTATACCGTCCCACCCAGCCATCTTTAGCTTCATGCCGAATTCTCCACCACTGGTTCCTTCACCCCAAATACCAGTAAGAGGAGAATATGAACAAACCGCATGTCTACTAGAATTTGGCGCTCCCGTCCCCGTAAGCGGTCCTGTCATAAAAATTAAAGGATTATCCGGAGATAAAGGATCCACATCCGAATCAACTAAATCATTCATATATCTGGCCGCTAAGCCAGTACCACCTAAAAATTTTTTAGCATACTCTCTTTCGAGTTCTTCTTCTTCCACTTTTCCAGCAGAAAGGTCAACACGAAGCAGTTTTCCGTTATATCCCATAAACTTCCTCTCCTATTTCAACAATCTATTCTAGGGTTATAATTCTTAGGTTTAGACTTAATCACTACTTTATAACCAAAAAATGGTTATAACTGACGATTCTTAACTACTAGCCCTTCTCAATACGACTTTGGCATGTTCAAAACGTGTTCACCGATGAAAGCAAGTCCCATCTGTTGTGTTACTGGGGCTAACCTAACCAAGTTAACCTCTCTCCAAAGCCTCTCCAAATCATATTCTTCAGTATAGCCATAACCACCGAAAACTTGCATTGCATTGTACACTGTCTCTTCAGCTGCTTTAACTGCAGAAACTTTTCCCATATTAGTAGCTTCGCCGACTTTTGAGTATGGAGCATTTTCATCGAATAACTTAGCCGCCTTTTCATTGAGAATCTTTGCTGATTGAAGCTTAGAATAGGATTCGGCGAGAGGAAACTGAAGCCCTTGGTGAGTGCCGATAGGTGCATCGAAAATCTCTCTATCTTTTGAGTAATCGACTGCCAAATCTGTAGCGAGTTCTCCAGCTCCTACAAGACCTGCAGAAAAACTCATTCTTTCTGGATTAAGCGTATCTAAAAGCTGATACCACCCTTTATCCTTTTCTCCCAAAACAGCATCCTCTGAAACTCTTACGTCACTAATACTTACCTCACAAGTTTTACTATAGTTAAAACCGTGTTTCGAAATCGGGTTATACTCTATCCCTTCGTTAGGCAAATCTATCAAAAATTCTGTTATTCCACCGGTCTTCTTTTTCGCTTCTTTCACTGGGGTAGTTCTCGTGATTAACAACATCGCATCGGCACGATCAATACCTGAAATGAATGTTTTACTACCATTTATTAAGTATTCATCTCCATCCTTTTCCGCTTTAGTGCTAATATTTAGGGTGTTTGTACCTGCGTCGGGCTCTGTCAAAGCCATGCAAAACTCAATATCACCTTTAGCTATTTTTGGAAGATATTTTTCTTTCTGCTCTTCATTGCCATGTTTAATTATTCCAAAAGCTCCGAAAACACTAGTCAATACAAGAAGCCACATGCCGCCCATACCGCAACCATAAGCACCTAACTTTTCCATTGCTACTGCCATTTCTCGCATTCCCATGCCGCCGCCATCGTATTCTTCTGGAACTGCTATTCCTTGAAAGCCTGCTTGAGACAAAGCATCCCAAAACTCTTCAGGGAACTCTCCTTCAGTATCTTTCTCTCTCCAGTATTCCGGGCCAAAGTCTTCTGCTATTTCCTTGGCGGTTTTGGCTATCATTTCTTGTTCCGGACTGTATTCTATATCCATAATATTTCCTCGATTTGCTAATTCAAGGTTTTTTGTTTTTGTTAAATATTTTTCCAAAATTTTCAAGATTTCGAATTAAGACTCGATAAATAACTTTTTGATTTAAAATCTCAAAATATGAGGAATGGTTCAGAAACCAATGGCGGAAAAAATTCGAGATAATATTTATAGAATAAAAATCCCACTACCTGGGTTAGAACTCGACCAACTCAACTCATACCTATTAGAATCCGGCAAAGAACTGCTACTAATCGACCTAGGGCCAGACCAAAAAAATTCTCTAGAAAAGATAAAACGGGAACTAAAAAACGATATTAATAAAGTCAAAAGGATATTGTTCACCCATTTTCACCCTGACCATATAGGGATGTTCAAAAAATTTAGAGAAAATTCCGAAAGAGATATAAAGGCCAGACTAAGCTTAGAAGAAACAAAATTTATGAAAGAATATCTCGAAGAATTCGATACATTTTGGGATAAACAAATTGATTTCGCGCGTTCTAATGGAGTTCCTGAAGATTTTATAAGCATTATTAAAGATTTAAAGCCTAATCCTTCGGAGAAAGAGATTTATAGAGACATTATAAACTCAAATGAACCTCTGGAGAGTGATGAAGAAATTAAAATAGGTGATAACTCACTTGAAACAATCAATACCCCTGGCCACTCACCCGGTCATGTTTGTTATTATGATTCTGAGAAAAACTTGTTATTCGCTGGGGATCTTTTATTGCGAAACACTACGCCTAGTGTGGTGCAAATGAAAAGTGGAAAAAATCCCTTAGCTAATTATCTTGAGAGCTTAAACAAAATCAAAGACCTTGAAGTTAAACTAGTTCTGCCTAGCCATGGAGACCCCTATCATAATCATAAATTGCGTATAGAAGAGTTATTTTCGCATCATGAAGAGAGACTCTCGAAAATAAAAAAGATAATAGGGGACGGAAGGGCCACTCCTTATGAGATTGCCAGAGAGGTTGATTGGGACGTTAATTTTCCGAGTTGGGAAGAATTTCCAATCTTTCAAAAATGGTTGGCGACGGGTGAAACAATCGCTCATCTTAGTTTATTAGAATCGGAAAATGAAGTGATCGAAATGTCAATAAAAGACACTAAACACTATTCTCTCATCTAGAAATAGAAAAAACCCCTTTGTGAAAAATTTAAGTAATAGTTCTTCTTCATGCAGTGTGGAAGGTGATTTTAGTGGGAGACCGAGTGGCTGTAGCCGGAGTCGGCTACACCAAATTCGATTCTGGAACTCCGGAACTTGAATGGAAAGAAATAATGTACGAAGCTTGCAAAAAAGCCTATCACGACGCAGGCGTCGATGCAAGAAAAGACATCGATTCGTTTCTCACCTGTGCTGAAGACTTTTGGGAAGGATTCTCAATTTATGATGAATTCGTCCCAGACCAACTAGGGTCTGTTCTTAGACCCACAGGCACAGTTTGCGCCGACGGAATCTTCGGACTAGGAAACGCCTACATGCAGATAAAAACAGGACAATTCGACGTGGTAGCAGTAGAAGCACACAGCAAAGCCTCAGACCTTCTCACACATGAAGATATAACAGGATTCGCAATGGACCCACTCTTCAACCGCCCGCAAACCGGTAATAACGAAAGAACAGCTCGCGGAGAGCAATGGATTCCACTCAGCGAAGCAGACGAACCAGAAGATAAAGAAAGCACAAATCGAACACATCCCTACTTCCTCGCCGGAATGGAAATGCAAAACTATCTAGCCGAAAAAAATGTCACAGAAGAACAATGCGCAAACGTAGCAGTAAAAAACAAAAATAACGCGATGGATAATCCACTAGCTGTATTCGAATCTCCTCTAGAGCTAGACGATGTAATGAACTCAGAACGAGTATTCGATCCTTTAAAGAAAAAAGAAATAAGCCAAACAGCAGACGCAGCTATTACATTTGTGCTAGCCAGAGAAGACGTTGTAGACAATTATACCGACAACTACGTATGGCTAGACGGATTCGGCTGGAATTCTGACTCACCTTGGATAGAAACTCGAGACCTGAACGCAAAATATTGCAGACGAGCAGCCGATATGGCCTACGACATGGCAGACATAAAAGTCCCAAGAGAAGAAATAGACTTTGCTGAAATCGATGACAGATTCTCCTATAAAGAACTTCAGCACCTGGAAGCACTAAAGCTTTGCAGGGAAGGTGAAACTGGTCAACTGATAGAAGACGGTTCGCTTGAACCTGAAGGTCCGATGCCTGTAAACGTTTCAGGTGGAAGTCTAGGTATAGGTAATCTGATAGAAGCTACAGGTTTGCAAAAGGCTTTGGAGGTTGTCCTCCAACTTCGAGGGGAAGCTGGTAAAAGGCAACTTGACGATTTAGAGACTGGCTTAGCACAATCTTGGAGAGGAATACCGACCGCTACTGGTGCTGTATCAATATTTAGATCGAGGTGAAAAATATGGGAAAAGATGTAGCTACGATTGGAGCTGGAATGACTAACTTTAGAAGAAGACTTAAAGAAACAGGTAAGGAACTCTCCTTCGAAGCCGCTGAAATGGCGCTTGAAGAAGC
>CAYSUV010000056.1:0-7093 GCA_964434275.1 Hadarchaeota archaeon (SeqCode)
TGAGAATGAGTTGCCTTTCGGTACGCCGTTTGATGATGTTTGGATGGAGAATGTGAGGTTTGCTGAGAATGAGTTCCGTGCTTATTTGAATGATTTTGCGCTTAGGTTTGGGTCTGTTTCGGTTGGTGGGGTGGATAATTTGTTTGGTGCGATGACGGATAATGTTGGGGAGTTGTCTTGGGATGAGCTTGGTTTTGATGCTGAGAGTCCTGATTTCAGGTTTGATAGGTTTGGTGTGTTTGCTGATAATGTTTCTGAGAATGAGTTGCCTTTCGGTACGCCGTTTGATGATGTTTGGATGGAGAATGTGGATTTGGATATAATTAGATTTGGTTCTTATCTTAACGATTTCAATATTGAGCTTGGTTCCTTTAGAGTAGAAAAGATTGAGAGTATTGGGAATATAGGAGGGTATTTGATAGATTCGTTCGAATATCTTTCGTTTGAGAATATAGAGGCGAGATTAGATAATTCGTATTTTGAATTGGATGAGGGCTTTGTTTCAGTTAAAAAGTTGACGAAAGATGAGATTGAGGATTTGACAGGTACTAGCATTCCATTTGTGGATGAGTTCTGGATAGAAAATATATCTGGAAGGATTTGGTCTGAGAATGCTTCTCAGACAAGTGCGTTGGAGGCTTATTTAGAAGAACCTGAGTTTTGTTCCGAGGGAGTTTATATGGAAAACTTTTCTGACATAAGTCCCTCGGTGGAAAATATCTCTTTAAATTGGGAGAGAGGGGGTTTGACCTTGGATCGACTGGGGATTGAGCATGATCATATGCATGCTTTCTTGGGAGAGTTATATCTGGATAATTTGGAGAACTATTTCCCGGGTTTGAGAGAGTCTCCTTGGCTTGATGAATTTGTTTTGGAAAATCTTTCGCTTGATACGGAGAACTTCTTATATGATTTGGAAGAATTCTCAGTCAGGTCTGGTGATACTGAAATAGAAAATTCTGGTCTTTCTGGTGTTTCTACAGTTATTGATAATGTAGGGTGGGAGAATAGTGGTATGAGTATTGGTAAGTTCTCAGTGTTTAACGAGTACTTCCACGCTTCTACTGGAACTATTACGGATAATGAATTGCCTCTTGAGAACTTTGTGGATAATCTTGTGCTTGAAAATCAGAATCTTACCTCTGAAAACTTCAATTTAGGTTTGGATAACTTGAATACTAGATCCGAAAATGTTTTGCTTGAAAACGCTGATGCGATGGCTGCTGTAATGGCTGGTGTTGGTAGGTTCAGGTGGGATGAATTAGGTTTGAGCTGGGCTGAGTTGTTTGCATCACATGATAAACTTCATGTATTGTCTGAACGGTTTGATTTGAGGGAGTTAGGAGGGTTCTTGGAAAATGTTAGAATTCCGATATTTATCTATGAGAATGAATGGCTTGGTACTGATTTGCGTGATTTGTTGAAGGTTGTTGATTTATCTATTGATAATATGTTATCTGAGAATTTGGTCATGAATTCTGAAGATATGGGTATAGACTTGGATAATTTGAGTATAAGACTTGAAAATATTGCTGAAAATGTCACCGCTAGTTTAGATGAAATGGATATGAATTGGAATAGTTACGAAGCTAAGCAAGAACATTTCCATGCGCTTTCAGAGAACTTGGATCTTGTGTGGGATAATTTCGGTTTCTCTTGGAAGGATATGACTTGGGAGAATGTGACGCTGAATTTAGAAGGCAAAAGCTTAGATCATCTAGGCTTGTCTTGGGATAGATTCGGTGTTGATAGTGCTGTGGCTGGTTCGGATTTCGCGCGCGTGTCTTCGGAGGGGGGTGGGTTCTCGTCTTCATTGTTCTCTTCAGGAGGTGGATCTGGTTCGTCCGGTTCTTCGGTGTTGGATAATCAGGTAGTTAGTTCTGCCGGTGTTTTCGTAGATGTCGGTGAGTTATCTGTCGGTGGTGTTGGTTCTGAGAATTTGAGTTTTGTTTTGGAGAATATGGGTGCTGAGCTGGATTCTCTTGTTGTTGCTCCTAGGGATGGTTCTGGTGATAGTGTGACTTTGGGTTGGGATAATCAAACTGCTAGTCTTAGTGATGGAGTGATAAGTGTTGAGAATACAGGACGTTCTTTGGATTTAGAGTTGGACGGTCTTACTTTGAATTTGGCTAGGCCGAGGGTTGATGTGGGTAGTTTGTTTGGTTCGGGTGGTGGTGATAATGGTGGTTCGTTTATGGGTCTTCCGTTTGCTTTGGAGAATCTTGGGTCTTCTGATTTGGCGGTTGGTTTGTCGGGTGTTGCTTTGTCTTCTGATAATTTTGCTGTGGGGCCGGATGATTTGGTGGTGAGGGATGCTGAGTTGGGTTTGGGTAGGTTGGATTTGGCTTCTTCTGGTTTGTCTGCGAGGTCTGATGATTTGTTTGGTGTTGTTGAGAATGTTCCGGTTTGTGTTACTGTGGATGGGCAGTCTTTGAGTGCTAGGGATTTGAGTGTTGAGGATCTTACTTTGTTGGATAATGAGGTTAGTATGGATCTTGAGTTGGGGAGTCAGGCGATGACTATGCGTAATCCTTCTGTGTCTTCGGAGACTAGTTTTGGTGGTTTTGTGTTTAGTTCGGATAATGTTAGTCAGGTTTTGGATAATTTCTCTTTGTCTGTGGAGAATCTTTCGCCGAGTAGGCCTTCTTTGGAGAAGTTCTCTGCTGGGTTTGGTCATTTTGGTTTGAAGCTTGGTTCTCCGGCGGTTTCGGTGGATGTGCTGTCGATGAGTACGGTGTCGCTTAACTTTGGGGATCAGGAGGTTAGGGTTGATGATTTTTCGATTCCTGAGCTTAGTCTTGAAAATAAGACTGTGACTATGAGTCTTCATGTGCGTGAACAGTCTTTCAGTTTGGAAGGTTTGGATTTGGATCGTAAGGTTGTGCCGATGCAGGGTGTTATTTTGGAGGGTCAGACTTTGACTTGGGGAGTTCCGGAATCTGTGAGGGGTTTAGGGTTTGGAGATGTCAGCTTGCGGTATGGGGATATGAGTCAGGCTTTGGAGAACTTTACCATTCATCTCAACAAGATGTCTTTGGAGGAGCCTAGTTTGGATAATATAACGGTAGATTTTGGCGATTTGAACTTTAGTCTTAAAGACCCGGTTCTGTCGACAAAAGTACCTATGTTTGGTGAAGTTAAGCTCGATTCTGAGAAAAATGGTCTTGAAGGCACTACAATTAATATTGATAACTTCTGCTTAGAGAATTTAAGTCCGAAACATGACATGTTTGACAGGTTTAAATTTGATAGGATTACCATAGGTCAAGAAGTTCCGATGCTAGGCGAAATATCTATTAGCTCCACCGGAATTTCTGGAACAATGGACTCTCCGATCCTAAAAGAACCTAGTATACAGGTTTATAATTCCGAAATAGGAGGATTCGGAATAGGTCTGAAAGAACTGGACCTTCAAGAACCAAAAGCTAGAGATATGGTGATAGAAAAAGCGTCTGTTTCAATGAACTTACCAGGAGTAGGGAAGATAACTTGGGATCTAGGTGTTATAACAAGATTATTCGACCAACTTTTCGGAGCTATAGGGGTTAGTTTGGTAGGGTTTGGAGGGTTCTTCTTGCGTAATAGGATAAACGAAAAGTATAATAGTTAATAGACAAACGTTTAGGCAACTTTACAAAATAGGTAAGTGTTAAAAACGACGGTTGAAAAAATGGCGAAAGAAAAAAAGGCTCTAGTTACAGGCGCTTGCGGTGATATAGGAGCTAATCTGACCTTGCTTTTATTGGAAAAGGGTTATTCCGTAAGGGCAACCGATTTAGAAGAGTCAACTTCTTGCACTGGTAAAGAAAATAAATACTATATTCAAAATTCCGAAGCAGAGTTCCAATCATCAGATTTGACAAAACCTGAAACTTTAGAAGATATAGTAAAAGACGTTGATATAATCTTTCACACCGCTTCACTCTTCAATTATTATTCCCCCACAGACGTCATGAGAGGTGTAAATGTTCAAGGGACTAGGAATCTATGCGATGCAGTAATTGAACATAATCCCGACCTGGAAAAATTCATGCATTGGAGCACCGGAGAAGTTTATGGATTTAATATGATGGATGAAGAGGACCTACCGCCTAGCGGGGCTTTAAAAGAGAACGCTTCCAAAACTCCAGGAGAATCCCCCTATGCTCAAACTAAATGGGAACAAGAACAAGTTATTTGGGAATATCACGAAGAATATGACTTACCAGCTATCTCACTAAGACTCGCCTCAGTTTACGGCCCTGGTACTTTGGTAGAGACATTGTTTTGTTATTTGATTACTCGGGGTATAGTTAATGTTTTCCCGCGTAATTTGAGTTTTAAATGGCCTCTTGTGCATGTTGAGGATACTATGTGGTCTGCTTTGCATTTGGCGGAGAATGGTGAGGAGGGTGAGGCTTACAATATTAGTGATGATCAGGATTATACGGCGGCTGATGTTTTTTATGCGATTGCTGATGAGACTGGTAATGAGTTGTATAGTATTCCTACTGTTTTGGGGGTTTCTACTTTGATGTCTTTGGCGAGACCGTTTCTTTCTTTGTTTAAGTATCCTATTTCTGCGATGATTGATGGGGTTAGGAGTCAGGGGGTTAAGCCTATGGTGGGTAAGAGTACAGTTGAGGGGTATATGGAGGTTTTAAAAGATATAGATGATTTTGCTGAGAATTTTTATTATTCTAACGAGAAATTGAAAGATACGGGTTATGAGCCTAAGTATCCTGATTATCGTGATAGCGTTCATGAAACTTATAAATGGTATAGGGAGATAGGGTATATCTAATGTTTTGGGTCGATCCATTGTTGTTGATAGGAGCAGGCATAATAATCTCCGTTTTAGGTAAACATTTCTTTTACGAAGGAGAAATGGAACAATTATGGGTAATAGGGGCTCCAATATTCGTAATTATGGTGTTTTTATTTGTTTCAATCGGCATGTTTACGAATTTTCCCATAGTTGAACAATATGCCCAACCAGTGTTTGACATGGTAGAGGGTGAAGGAGCGACAGGGACTAGTTTTATGATTAACGGAGGATTGTTCGATGTAGTTGGGAAAAATGTAACTCCAGCCGATTTGTCGAGCAGTTGGTTGTTTTACTGTATATTTATGTTCACTATATACCCAGCTTTTATGTGGTTAGGCGTTGTTTTAGGAAGAGTCACATTCGGCAGAAAACCTGAACACAAAGGATTAATCGGAATAGAAGAAGCTCTAGACAGAGAAAATTATAGCTTAGAAGAATCACCACCCTTCATCGCCGGAAAAGACATAGAATTTGAAGAAGAAAGCTAAAAATAGAAAATTTTTAAATATTTTTAGTCTTTTCCGAAGAGTTAATTATTGTTTATGTTCGAAGAATGTTTTATGGAGGTGAAAAAATGGCTCGTATCGAGATTAAAAATTTTGAAATGGTTTCCGTAACTGTTATCTCTGCAGTTCTAGGAGCTATTTGGGGTTTGATAATAGGAGGCCTAGTAGCAATTCTTGGCGGAGTTCAAATAACTGGGTTTTTACCTCTTCAAGCAGGGGTTTTAGCGACCGGAATAGTGGTTTTAATATTTGCTGCAGGTGGTCTAATAATTGGAGTAGTTTCAGCGCTTTTCTATAATATCATTTCAATGTATCTGGGCGGAATAGAGATAGAGATTAGGGAGAGAGAGTAAGAATTTCAGCGTGTATTTAAAGAAGGTTTTGAATTTGTCCTGTTCAGCCTTTATGGAGGTTAATTTTTTCCCAAACCTTTATAATACCAAATTGAATAATTTACCTCAATACCTCAGGAGTTTAGCGGAGGAGAGAAGATGGCGAAGAAAGCGCTTGTGACAGGAGCATGTGGTTTTACTGGTTCTAACATGCTGGAGTATCTCGATGAAAAGGGATGGGAAATCGTAGCCACGGACTTGGAAGGTACTAAAAGAGACGTCTATTATAGTAAGGAGGGTGATGCGACTCCTGTCTTTTTTGAAGATATAATAGACAGGGTTAATGCAGAATTCATACCTGCAGACCTTACTGAAAAAGAAACCCTTGAACCTTTATTCGATTATGATTATGATGTTATATTTCACATAGCTTCTCTTTACGATTATTTCGCAGAATGGGAAGAACTCCATGAAGTAAATTATAATGGAGGGGGGAATATAGCAAAACTCGCAGTGGAGAACGATATACCTCACTTTGTTCACTGGAGCACTGAAGGAGTTTTGGGAGACTCTGGATTCGATGAACCAAAATGCGAAGACGCAGAATACCATGGACATAATCGATACTGCAAATCCAAAATAGAACAAGAACAAATGCTTTGGGATCGCCACGAAGAAGAAGGCCTTCCTTTAACAGTTATTAGGCCGGCTCCGATTTATGGTCCTCGGCATAAGTATGGGGTTTATCATATTTTGTTGGTTATTCGTAAGTTTGGGAAAGGTTTGATTCCGCGGATTTATCCTCGAGATAAACAACTGGTCTTTCCAAGTATTCATGTGAGGGATTTGGTCCGTTCTGCTGTTTTTTTGCATGAGAATAAAGAAGAGTCGATCGGAGAGGCATATAATGTTCTTAGCGACCCTATCGGTCAAGATGAGTTAATGGAGTTCCTATCTAAAAGTTTAGATTTGGAGAAAATTACCAGAGTACCGGTTCCATGGTTCATATTTAAAGGAATGGCTTGGGTTTCTCAAAAATTGGCGGAGAAAATAGAAAAAAGGGCGAGGAAAAAAGGTGTAAGGCCGAAAGTTGATGCTTCGATGACTCAATACTTGACTGGAAATATGTGGTTTTCTAACCAGAAGATTAAGGATTTAGGTTTTGAATTTATTTATCAGGATCCTCGAAGGGGATTGTGGGATTATATAACATGGTGTAAGGATAGAGGTTTGATTTAAATGAGAATTAGTATTTTAGATATTCCTTTGTTGATTATTTTCGGGATTATTTCAGCCTATATTTATAAGAATTTTTTGAGGAAAAGAAATCCTGACTGGCGGATTTTCTTAGCTTTTTTGTTTACAGGTATTTTTTGGTTTAATTCTCTCCTGTCGTATTGGGGTTTCATAGATCCATGGTATTTTGCACCGTACACTGTGAATATTAG
>CAYSUV010000057.1:0-6974 GCA_964434275.1 Hadarchaeota archaeon (SeqCode)
TGCTTGACTATTACAATAAACATACTACCCCCAAACTAAATCGGAGGGCCGTTAAAAATTCAAAGAGAACAGGTATTGAAAATGTTATTGGATCTTTTATAGTTGGGGCCCCGATTGAGGACTATGATGATATTAGAAAGACCTTTGATTATATAATGAGTCTTAAAGGATTAGATTTTCCGCTGGTGAATATACTTGGTCTAGCTCCCGGGACTAATCTTTGGAATAGAGCTTTGGATCAGGGTTATTTGAATGACGAAGACTGGGAGAGAACATGGCCGGTTGTGGATGTTTTTCCAACAAAGTTAGAAAAAGAAACTATTGATGAGATGGTAAGTAATTTCTATAGGCGGTTTTTGACTAGGCCGAATTATTTGTTTTATCAAATTGGAAGAACTCTGATTAGCAAGCATCGGTTGAAGGTTTTAAAGGCTAATTTAGAAAAACATGTTACCTTGAAAAATTTTGGAGATTATTTATAACCCAGCGAAAAATTTTTCTCCTTTGCCGATTTTGTTGGTCGAGCAGTAAGGAGTATTTAAAAGCATATTCTAAAACCCATTAAATTCTTGAGTATAACTGATTACAGAAGGAAAGGTAAAAGATGTCAAATAATCCATGGAATCAATTCAAAAAAAGCGTACTCAAAAAGCTCAAAAAAGCATTTCAGGAACTGGAATGGCCTGAAGCAGATTTGTCCGAGTCTTTGGAAGAGCCTCCGGATTCTTCTTTTGGTGATCTTGCTTCAACTGTGTGTTTTGAACTTCCGGAAAAGTTGAAAAAGTCCCCTTTTGATTTGTCGAGCAAACTTGCCGGTCAGATAGAGCCAAGTGGGTTGGTTAAGAAGGTTGAATCTGAGGGAGGGTATGTGAATTTTTTCTTTGATGAAGAGGGTTTAGCATCTTTGACTCTGGAAGAAATTGAGGATACGGGAGGGGAGTATGGGTATTCTGAGAAAGACGGTGAAAAAGTGATTATTGAGCATACTAGTGTTAACCCTACTAAACCGCTTCATGTGGGTCATGGTCGTAATGCAATAATTGGGGATACTATGTATAGGATATTGGAGGCGGGGAGTCACGAGGTTGAGATTCAGAATTATGTTGATGATCTCGGTCTTCAAGTCGCTCAAACTCTGATTCCATATCTTTCTGAGGAGGAAGTTGATTCAGGTGAAAAATTTGATCATTTTTTAGGGAAGTTATATGTAGATTTCCACGAAAATCTTGAGTCTAATCCTGAACTTGAAGGGGATGCTCGTGATTTTCTTTCGGAAATGGAGGAAGGAACAAGTGATTTGGCGAAGAAAGCTAGGGATATGGCGGAAGAGTGCGTGAAATCTAATCTTGAGACTAGCGATAGGTTGAATATTGATTATGATTTGTTAGTTTGGGAGAGTGATATTTCAGGGTCTGGCATGCTTGACGAAACTTTGGACAGGCTCAAAGAAACTCCTTATTTGGTTGAGGGAGAGGGTGAACATGAAGGAGCTCTGGTTTTGGAATTGGGTGATTTTGGTATAGAAGACAAAGTAATGGTAAGGTCTGATGGGACTGCAGTTTATACTGCTAGGGATCTCGCTTACCAGCTCTGGAAATTTGGTGAAGTATCAGCCGACCTTTATTTTGATTTGCATTCGAAAAGACCTTCCGGTGTTAAGACTTATACAACGGTTTCGGATGGGGGATCTGATTACGGTTTTGGCGATGCGGATAGAGTGATAAATGTGATAGGTGTCGAACAAAAATACCCTCAACAAGTAGTTTTCACTGCTTTGAATACGATGGGTTTAGAAAAAGAATACGAAAATTCTCACCATTTAGCTTATGAGCATGTTTCACTTCCTTCGGAAAAGTTCAAAGGAAGAGAGGGAACTTGGATAGGATATTCCGTTGATAGCGTCTTAGATGAAACAGTCTCAAGAGCAAAAGAAGAAGTTGAGAAAAGAAATCCAGAGGCCGATGATGATTTTCTGGAAAAAGCTGCGGAAGCAGTTGGAGTAGGTGCTTTTAGATATTCTTTAATCAGAACTTCTCCTGAGAAAGAAGTAGTTTTCAGATGGGGGGAAGCACTCAACTTTGAGAGAAATAGTGGGCCAGCCATTCAATATTCTCACGCTAGGGCTTGCAGTATTTTGAGAAAGGCTGATGAGAAAGAGGTTGATGAATATACTGTTTCTATTTTTGAAGAACCTCAGGAATATCGTCTTATTAAAAAATTAGCTAAATTTCCCAAGGCGGTTCGGACTGCTGGTGAACAGTTTCGCCCTCATTTGCTTGCGGAATATGCTGCGGACTTATCTTTGATTTTCAATAAGTTTTATGAAGTTGCTCCTGTTCTAGATGCTGAGTCTGAGGAGCTGAGGAGGTCTAGGCTACGTTTGGTTAATTGTTCTAGGATAGTATTGGGCAATGTTTTGAATTTGTTAGGGATTGAAGCACCAGAAAAAATGTAGATTTATTTCCTATAGGTCAGGATGGGGGTCATTGAAGTTTTATCGTAGTCACGCCTATTGCTACTATTGCTATAATTATCCCGATTGAGATATACATCCATTTTGATTGTAGAAGAGGGTTAGTTGGTTTCTTTTCTGAATTGGTGGCGTTGTTTTCTAAATTAGTGTCTTTAAGATTGTAAATTGTTTGATCTGTATAAGTAGTGGAGTTATTTTTTAGTACACCTTTTGCGAGTATACCTGTGTCATAACTATAGTACAAATCTCTGGTTGTTGTAAAGGTCGGATTTTGATTTGATTGGTGTACGTGTAATGTTTTGAGATTTCCGTATTTTACCTCGATATTTTTAGCACCTTTGAACAGGTTTTCAAGAATTGGCGGAAGATTATCATTTTTAAAGTTTTGTAGAGTGGTCGGCTTAAGGTAAAAATAACTATTCTGCTCGTAGTAAAAATTTTCTTCTTGTTCATTTTTTCCAGTTTTGGATGTAGCGTTTGGCGGAATTTTATTATTCTCCCAAGTATTGTTAGAAGTAATCTTAACTATAGCTCTATTATCAAGAACTTCTGTCACTTCCCATTTCAAATAGCCAGAAGCCCGGTATACATTAATTTCTCCACTTTGCTGATTTTCTATAACCAAATCCTCAGTATAAGAATAATCTGCATATTTGTTTTTTTGCGCCCAAGCCGGTTTTTGTATTTCTTGAGTTTGCGCTGAAACATTTATGCTGACAAGCAAAAAGCTAGTGATTAGTATCGTGTAAACTATTTTCTTATCAATCACTTTGACCCCTGCTGGTTAAATAATAGAGTAGCCTTTTTAAAATCCAGTATTTTTAAAATTGAACAGTAAAGTTAGCTCAATCCGAGTCCTCCGTTTTCTTCTCCTTTCTTAAACGTTCATACCACTCTTCATCGACGGGCTCTTCTTCATGCAGTTGCTTCCGCCTAGCCTCCAGAAGATTCGGTTCCTCCCCAATAAGCTCTGAAGCGGTAAGAACCTCATTTCCCGATTTTTCCGCGACTTCTACAATAGGTTGAAGAAACTCAGTATACTTAGTAGTTCTGAGTAAATGATGATCAACAACAAGTTTAGGAACCTTTTCGGCGAGTGCTTTTAGATTCTTTTCAGAATTATCCAAATCACTCTCTTCAAGCTTAAAACTAATATAAGTCGGCGGCCCTCCGATAATCAACAAATCTGGCTTCTGAGATAAAAGGTAATCCAAACTACTATCGTCCATTGGACCTTGGACGTCCGGCGCATGTACTAGGTTAAAATTTGGAGTTTCAACCGTTAGAATCAGCGAATAACCTAGTTTGGTCCCCTTAGCCCCGTGGTAGACAGGTTTAGAAAAACGGAGGGTAGTATTTCCCTTTTCAAACTCTGAATTATCCGCAGGTCTTATTTCTTTAGCTATTTCGAGGTTTTTCTTTCGAAACATGTATCCTCTTTTGCGTTGGCTAGCATTGATGTTCTCGCTGATATCTTTTGCGAATATTAGTTTATCCGTGTAGAGTTCTTCGGCCATTTCTGGGGAACTCCAAATATATTTCCAGTTTTCGAAATTAGGCACGAAATGATCGAAATGGTAATGACTGATCGATAATAAATCTACTTTTTTTGAAGCTGATAGTATGTTTTCTCTGCTATTGAATAATGCTTCATATTCTCGTTCGTGAGGCTGAAGACTGAATCGAGGTCCTAGAGCTGAGCCTGGGTCTATAATCATTTTCAAATCATCGGTTTCTAGATATGTGCTCATGCCTCTGACTCCTAAACTTTCGAAGGCGAGCGGTCTTATTTTTACCGAGTTTTTTACGAAAGATTTGGTTTTCATGGTTTCTCCAATGAACTTTAAAACTTGAAGATTATATTCCCTATTAATGTCATCAAGTCTAAATTATTTGAAAGAACCGGAACTTGAAAACCCTATTGCGGTAGCAGGACTGCCCGGTATCGCTCTAATAGGCAAAATGTCTGTCGAGTATCTAATTCAAAAATTTGAAGCTGAAAAATTTGCAGAATTATCTTCAGATCGTTTTCCCGGATGGGCTGTTAGAGAAGATGGTTTGGTGAGAGATTTAAAAATTTATTTTCATTGGGCTAGCATCGATAGATTTGATAGAGATATTATTCTTTTGACTGCGGACGCCCAAGCTTCTTCCCCTCAGGGCCAGTATGAACTCTCAAGCGATATTGCGGACGTTCTGGCTGATCATGGTGTAGGGACCGTACTAACAATGGCGGCTTTTCTAGAATCCGAGGATGAGAAGTCTGATGTGGTCGGCGGCGCTACGAATAAGGAGACAGCAGAAAGAATTGAGAAACACGAAGTGGAACTATTGGAAGGGGGGAGAATAGTTGGACTGAACGGGTTACTAGTTAGCTTGGGACCTGAAAGAGGAATGAACGGTGACTGCCTTTTAGGTACTACGGAGGGAAAAGATACAGACCCCGAAGCTTCACAATATGTGTTGTCAAAATTTTCTTATATATTCGACCTCGATCTTGATATCTCCGACTTTGATGAAAAATTGCCAGAACTTCCCAAATTCAAACCCCCTAAGATAAAGATGCCGGCGGTAAGTGGAGGCGAAAGCGACGTCAGCTACATCAGATAGGGATAAGAATTTTTAGACTATTCTAATCCTATTTTAACAATCTTCACACTTCGAAATATAATAATTATAAGTCGATTCCGGGACATCTCCACGAGAAACCATCTCACTGGGGCAAAAACAACATTTGGAGTCTTCAAACTCTAACTCACTTATCTTGCCACCGTTAAAACTTTCAACTATCTCTACTCCAGAACTTGCACCGATCCTATTGGCCCCGGCACTAATCATTAACAAAGCATCTTCGAAATTACTAATCCCACCGGCAGCTTTAACACCAAAGTTCTCACCAACACTTTTCCTCATCAGGTAGATTTGCGGAATATTAGCTCCGTAAGGGCCGAATCCTGTGGAGTTTTTCACGAAATCTGCCCCTGTTTCTTTTACGATTTTGCAAGCTTTTTCTATTTCTTCGAAAGTCAAATAACCGGTTTCTAGAATGACTTTTACTGAACAATTTTCTACGGATTTAACTACTTGTCTTATTTCTTTTTCGACTGATTCGTATTCTTCGTCTCGGAAAGCTCCGATGTTCATAACCATGTCGATTTCTTTAGCTCCGTCATCTTCCGCTTTTTTAGCTTCGTATGCTTTTACTTCTGGATTATTCTGACCTAGAGGAAATCCGATGACTGGATCAACTATGGGGGTTTCTTCCGAAAGTTTTTCTGAACAAGTTTTTGCATAATAGGGGTTGATAACCACGGAGTGGAATTTATACTTTTTAGCTTCTTTACACAGCTTTGTGATAGCGTCTTTTTTTATATAAGGTGAAAGTTCTGTGTGGTCAATCATTCCAGCTAATTCTTTAGAACTGATTCTGATTTCTCTCGCTCTTTCCATAACTTCGGATATTATTTTGGATATTTTTTTCATAATTTTCACCTATCTGGCGTTTAAACTGGTATGGAGAATGACTTTAATTTTTCGATAAGTTACTTCTCTCAAACAATTCATTTAAAAAAGGATTATTAGGAGAATTAATGATAATGTCGGACGATGTTTACATAATTCCTATCATAAAAAAATCCTTTAAGTGGCTGTTGAAAGACCCTACATATATCCTCCTTTATTTAATCCCTTACGCAATAAGCACGATACAAATCATTCATATGAGAACAAGTTTCGGAACCACTTTTTTTAGAGACGCTTCAATTGGGCAAAATCTCCAACTTATCAATTCCCTAATACCATTGGGGATATGGGTGCTTTTCTATACCCTCATCCTATTCATAGTAGGAATGATGATTTTCGCACTAATCATCCAAAAAGTAAAAGTTCAAGTCGAAGGAGAAAAAATAAAACTAGCAAAAGCATTCAAACAAGCACTTCCCAAAATACCAGCCCTACTAGGATCCTACCTACTACTAATTCTACTACTCACAGGACCAGCCATCGCTCTCTTAGGTCTAATAATCTTCAGCTTAAGTTCAGGCTTCACCATGACATTCTGGCTAGTCATCGGAATACTAGGCCTGCTAATCTGGTTAGTCCCTATGATATATTGGGGAGTCCGACTGTCTCTTTATGCCCCAGCCTGCGTATTAGAAGATTTAGGCCCTATAGAAACTTTGAAAGAATCTTGGCGAGTCACTGCGAATAATTTCTGGCTTACGTTTTCTTTGTTTTTCCTTTTCGCCATACTGGGTTGGATTGTTCTTTTTCCGATTAATTTTTTGCAAATTACGAGCGGGTGGGTAGGGTCTTTGATAGCTCCTCTTCTTGTTATGATTGTTATAGGACCTGCTAGCTCGATAGCTATTACACTTTATTATATGAGTTTGTCGGAAGGTAAAAATTTCTATTAGTGCTTTGTTGAGAAAAATGATGACTTTATTGAGAGGGAGTGATTTGAAGTGAGTCACTCGTATTATGAAGGGTTGAAGTTCCGGGT
>CAYSUV010000058.1:0-6943 GCA_964434275.1 Hadarchaeota archaeon (SeqCode)
GCCCTATACAGTTTACGGCGACATCTGCACCTTTGAGAGAGTTTCGTAGGCTTTCTTTGTCCGTGACATCTACGACCTGATAATCGACTTTTTCTTTTCCTTCGCACAATTTTTCCGCTTTTTCTTCATCCAAATCGGCGATGAGAACTTTCGAGAAAGCGTCCATGTTTGAAATGCACTCAACTGCATAGCAACCTTCTACGCCAGCTCCTCCTAAAACAACTGCTTTCATAGTATCACAATTTTTCTGGTTAGGAGTAAATAATATTTGTGTCGGGAGTTATTCCTGATTTGTTTTAACTTTTCTGTTCTTGTCTTGGTTATATCTCTAGTCTTTCTCTTTCTACGGTCTCTCTGATTTCCAGTCCTCTCCGATTCATTTCTTTTAAGAATTTTTCTGGATTTATAACGGATTCGGGAGGATAAACTCCCTTTTCATCTACAAAGTTTTCACCAATCATTTGTGCACCTATAGACAAGGAAATGCCAGCAGTCCAAACTCTACCTATCCTATCAAAACTGTAAACAGTCCTACTCCCGTTTTTCACACCTTTGACGACCACTCTAGAGGCTTTTTCTCCCAATTTTTGCGAAATACCGCTGGTGTAAGACTCTAAAAACGATTTAGTGAACTTTCTAGGCACGACAGAGGATCCATCTACCTCAATCGGTTCAGTGCTAGTCATACCATAATCGATAAATTTTCTAAGATCTTGATTAGCCCAAACTGGGATCACTCCACCTTTACAAAGCACAGTGTTCACCCCTTCGATATAACGAGGGATAGTGATAGGTTCCGGATGACCACAATTATGAACTTCTACACTACCAACAGGTGCAGGAAACTCTATCTCTTCTTTCCCTGAACTCGCAGGAACTTCCACCCACTCACCATCTTGATAAGAAATTACTTGGCCAGAGAATATTTCTAAAGCGTGTTGAAGAGAAGCGCTGCTCGCCTCTGAACTAGCCGGATGGAGCCAATAAAAATCGATTTCTTCCACTTCGTCTAACTTGTTAGCACCGTATTTAGCGCAAATATTACCAGTCCCAGGATTGTTACCGAGGCCAATAACGCCGGTAATCCCGGCATTTTTCGCTTCCTCGTGCAAATCAAGCTCTTCAAGAGTTGGTTTAGAATCATCACAAATATCGATAAAATCTGTCCCTGCTTCAATAGCAGCTTTCAGAATCTTAGTTCCATATTCATAGAAGGGGCCGATACTGTTCGCTACTACGTCTGCTTCTTTCATAATCTCTATAAGTTCGTTCTGCTGGTTTGCATCGACTTTTTTCGGGATTATTTCGGTGGGGTTATCCTCGTTTTTTTCGGCTATTTTTTCTGCTTTTTCCCTATCGTAGTCTCCGATTATTATTTTTTCTACACCGCTTTCAACTAGGTCGTTAATTGCGATTTGGCCTTCTTGCCCGGCTCCTAGAATGGTACATTTCATGTTGTGAGTAGTTATGTTTGGAAGTTTTTGAGTTTTCCCCTGGTTTTTGACTTTCTGATTAGCGGTCGTTTTTTCGGATTGTTTTCGTTATGATTTGGCGATAGGACCGATTCCGAAGGTTAAAGTGCTTTGATGACTAATAGCAAGATAGGTGTAAATAGTGTCTAAGTATGAAAAATGCCCCAAATGTGGTGAAAGATCTCTCAATTATAACCCAGTTAAGCAAGAGGCGTATTGTAGGAGATCGGTCTGCTCTTTCAAGGAAGAGATTGGAGACGAAGTGGAGTTCGAAAAGAAGTTTAGTTAGAATTCACCCGATTTTTGATGTTAGTAAAAGAGATTATAATTCCCGAATTCGGCCTCGAACCGGATTTTGTTTGGATTGAAACTTTTTTGTGAGTGTAGCTTTGGGTAGTTGGTATGTTTTTGTGCTGATTTGGGGAAATGGTCGAGTTTTTCACTGGTTGGTTTTTTGGATTGGATCTATTAGCATTCCTAGTCCAAGTCTTTGTATTGTTTTTTTCGTGGGGATACCGTTTTTGTCCCAACCTCTGATTTTATAGTATTTTTCTAGGTGAGGTTTGAGGTTTTCAGGAGCTTTTTTCGCATGTCCACCCTCATCGGTTGGTTTGTAGAGTCTTTTTGGTATTTTTTCCTCATCTTTTTTCATACCGAATTTGATGTTAACGAGTCTTTGTAGGTTGAATATTTTTTCACCAAGCTTCAAAACATCGTAGTCGTGAAAACCCCAACCAGTAATAGCGTTCAAAATATCGACTTGTTCACTGAATCCTAAAGTTTCCCCAATCATAAATCGACACATTATGAGGGAATTATAAAGAGAACTCCAATCTTGATATTTAGCGGTTAAATGTTCAATATTTTCCATACTGAACCTGTCTGGTTTTTCTAATATTCCAGCTTCAGGTAATAGCGTTCCATGATAAGGCATTTGAAGATTACCCCTTTCGTGGCCAGGACCTCTGACCCCAGTTGCATAATTCAAAGCGACGGCAAAATGAGCTCTTGGATCGTGTGCCGGCACATCGACTTTTTTCACGTGCATTGCGTAATTTTTTGTTTCTTCACCGAGTTTTTCTGAAGCTTTACTTATCCCTTCGGCTAAAGTATCTCCAATATCTTTCCTTTTCCCGATTTTTTTTATTATCTCAAGAGCCGCGGTCCCGTTCCCCCACTTGAGATTTGAATCAATAATATCTTCAGAAACGTGGTTTTTTTCTCTAGCTTCCATTAAAAAACCGATTAGACTACCTGTGGAGATCGTATCCATCCCATACCTGTTACACAGGTCGTTTGCCTTGGCTACGCACTTTAAATCGTCGATTAAACAATTTTCACCGATCATTCCCAGAGTTTCGTATTCAGGTCCTGCTCCAACGGTCTTGTATTTCTCAGGTTTTTCAACTTCTACCTCACGATGACATCCAGCTACGCAGAATTTGCAAGGGTTTCTCCCCTTTAGAATAGTTTCAGTATATTCAGGAGCGGAAAGTTTTTCATTACCTTCTTTCCAAGATCCCTCTCGCCAATTTTTGATAGGGATATCTCCGGTTTCCTCCCAAACATTCATATTTCCAGGAGTTCCGTGTTTTTGAAGACTTGACTTTTCTTTCGCTAATTTCTTGTTTATCTTTTTTTGTAGTTCTTCTAGTTCGTCGGATTGAGTCAGCGGCGGGTTGAGATTCGCTTCTCTCACCACTATCGCTTTAAGTTTTTTAGAACCCATAACCCCACCCATCCCGGTCCGCCCAGCAAAACTGTGCTTATCCACAGTTATACAAGCAAAACGGACAAGATTCTCTCCGGCTTGGCCGATAGCTGCTATGCTGGCTTTCTCGTCTAAGTCTTTCCGGATTTTATTGATGGTTTCGTAACTGTCGAGACCCCATAGTTTTTCGGCGTCTCGGATTTCGCAGTGGGTTTCTCCTATGTGGAGGTAGCAGGGGTTTTCGCTTTTTCCTTGTATTGTTAGGGCGTCGTAACCGTTTCTTTTTAGGTTTATTCCGAAGTCTCCGCCTGCGTTGGCTTCTCCATAGTATTCGTTCATCGGGGATTTTGAGACTACGCTCCATTTGCCGACTCCGGAGATTTTGGAGGCTTGGAATGGTCCGGTTGCAAAAATTAGTATGTTTTCAGGGTCGTAGGCTTTGGAGTCTTTCGACATTTCTGTGTAGAGGATGTATGCTCCTAGTCCTGATCCTCCTAGTATTCTTTTCCAGACTGTTTTGCCTAGTGTTCTTTTTCCTATTTTTTGGTTTGTTAGGTCTGTTGTGATTATTTCGTTCCAGTATCCTGTCATTTTTATTCCTTGGGTGGTTGTGGGAATGTTATGATATTTTTAAATTTTTTTAGAGTAGAGTGAGTATTTTGTATAGTTTTTATTTTTGAAAAGTTTGCTTTATTTAATCTGGATTTTGATTGGGTTATTTTTGTTTTTTTCCAGATTGAGTATTATTTTGTCTTGGTTTTAACTTTTCTTATTTTTTTCGAGTTCTGCGGTTCTATACTATGAGTCTTTTTAGAGAAGGGTAGAAAAAGTAGAGGGTCCATAATATTCCGAGGCCTGTCCCTATTCCTAGTGGGAACATCCCCTTTTGTCCGAGATAGATGAAGATTATGGTTCCGATTAGGATGTCGATAAATATGAAGAAAAATATTTCAAAACCGTTACCATCGTTTAAGGTTATTAGAGTTAGAGTGACAAGGGCTAGAAAAACTGCGCTAGCTCCCGATATTGCGGTTGTTAAAGTTCCGGCTAGTGCGGCGTAAAGATATATTATGGTGGCGATTATGGCTACTGTAAAAACTATCTTTCTATCGCGATCCATTCTAAGCCTCCGAGGTACCGGTGTTTTTCTTTTTTGAATCTTCCTTATTAGGTTCTTGGATATGTTTTTGATTGTTGAAATTTGAAAAGGGTAAGATTTAAGAACTTTAGAAAGGTGAATAGTTTCTCTAAGTGCCTCCGATTAAGGAATATGGGAAGGGAAAGACTCCATATTCTTATTAAGGATTTACATTAAGATTACTTAAGAATGAGGTCAGGAGAATGCCCGAGGAAGAAAAAGAAAAAACCGAAGAAGAAACGGAAGAACAAGAGGAAAAAGAAGAAGTAGAAGAGGAAAAAGAAGAGGTTAAAGGAATTGTTAGAATTGTAGGGCGGGATTTAGAAGGAACAAGACCCACCCAAGCAGCTCTTTCCTCTCTTAAAGGAATAGGACCTTCTATGGCTAGAGCGATAGTCAAAACCGCAGGTTTGCAAGGGGACAAAAAGATCGGCACTCTAGACGAGGAGGAAATAAATGATTTGAACAAAGTTCTCCAAAACCCTTTAGAGCACGGAGTTCCGGAATGGATGGCGAATAGAAGAAAAGATGTAGATACTGGAGAAGACCGGCATCTTTTAGGTGGAGATATAGAAATGGCGGAAAGAGAAGACATCTCACGAGAAAAAGACATCCAAAGCCGTCGAGGAATAAGACATCAAAGAGGATTGCCAGTAAGGGGGCAAAGAACAAAGTCAACAGGCAGACAAGGAATGACGGTCGGTGTTGAAAGGGAGAAACTAAAACAAAAACAAGCTGAAAGCGAAGAGGAGGAGGAGGAGTAAAATGGGAGATCCGAAGAGACAGAAAAAACAATACGCTACACCACAACGACCCTGGGATAAGGAAAGAATAGATAGAGAAGCTAAACTTGTTCGAGATTATGGATTACGATCCAAAAAAGAACTCTGGAAGACTGAAACAATACTTAGAGGTTTTCGAAGAGAAGCTAGAAAACTAATGGCCGCTGCAGGAGAGCAGGCTGATAAAGAATCTCAACAATTGCTTGGTAAGTTGAAAGATTTGGGTTTGGTCGATGAGGATTCTACTATTGTCGATATTCTAAGGTTAGATATTGAGGATGTTTTATCCAGAAGATTGCAGTCTGTTGTGTATGAAAAGGGTTTGGCTCGTTCTGCGGATGAAGCTCGTCAAATGATTGTTCATGGTCATATCGTTTTGGGGGATAAACGGGTTTCGGAGCCAGGTTATTTGGTTTCGGTGGAGGAGGAGAAAGACGCGGATCATTATCCAAGTTCTTCATATAAAGATACTATCAATCCTGAAGAAGTTAAGGAGTCGAGATAAGAATGTCTAAAGAAGAAAAATGGGGAACAGCTCACATTTTCGCGTCCTTTAATAACACAATAATTCATATTACCGATATGACCGGAGCTGAAACGATAGCACAATACTCAGGAGGAATGGTTGTGAAAAGCGACAGAGAAGAATCATCACCATACGCAGCTATGAAAGCAGCCGACAGAGCAGCCGAAGAAGTTATGGACAAAGGTTTTACGGGAGTCCACATTAAAGTTCGAGCGCCCGGCGGAAGTGAGTCGAAGAGTCCAGGTCCAGGAGCGCAAGCGGCGATAAGGGCCTTGGCTAGGGCCGGTTTGCAGATTGGTAGGATTGAAGATGTTACGCCTATTCCACATGATGGGACTAAGAAGAAGGGCGGTAGTAGAGGCCGTCGTGTTTAGAGGTGTTAGATTATGGAGTTAGAGTTGAGGGAGTCTGATGGTGATGTTTTGAGGTTTTTGTTGTCTGGTGTTACTCCTGCGTTTGCGAATTCTATTCGTAGGACGATTGTTCAGGGGCTTCCGGTTATGGCGATTAATGAGGCTGAGGTTTCTAGGAATGATTCTGTGGTTTCGGATGAGGTTTTGGCTCATCGGCTTGGGCAGATGCCTTTGAGTACTCCTGATGGTTATTTGCTTCCTTCTGAGTGTGATTGTAGGGGTGGTAGGTGTGAGAATTGTAGTGTGACTTTTTCATTGTCTGTTGAGGGTCCTGGTGTGGTTAGGGCGGATGATTTGGAGTCGTCTGATCCTGATGTTCGTCCTGTTCATGATGATGCTCCTATTATGAGGCTTGGTGAGGGGCAAAGGTTAGAGTTTGAAGCGATTGCTCGTCTCGGTTTTGGGGAAGAGCATCCGAATTGGCAACCTGCGATAGCTTCCTATAAGTATTTGCCGATTATTAACATCGATCAAGAAGCTCGTGACGATTGGGAAAAGTGTGTTGAGATTTGTCCCGAAGACATATTGGAAGAAGAAGATGGAGAACTCATAGTCACAGACGTTGAAAAATGTACAATGTGCGAAGCTTGTGCAGAAGAATGTCCAGAAGCTATCGAGATAGATGGAGACCCTTCAAAGTATATCTTCAGAATAGAAACCACAGGAAGCATCCCGCCGGAAGAAATGGTGATTCAAGCGATAAACATATTGAAAGAGAAATGCGAAGACTTCTCAGAACAAGTAGAAAAATTTTGACAAACACCCAACCCTCTCCTAAAAACAAACCTAACCAAAAGGCTAGTTCTACAACTACGAACTATTGACCAAATTCAAACAAAAAACCAAAAATCCTCATTTTTAGGAAAACTCTAAAGAACTTATCCGTGATAATAATCATGAA
>CAYSUV010000059.1:0-6879 GCA_964434275.1 Hadarchaeota archaeon (SeqCode)
GTGTGGGCTCGTTGAAAAAGAAAGAAAGGGTCGGAAGAGAGTTTACAAAATAAGTGATCCTGCCGTCTTAGAATTTATGGAAAAAGTTAAGGAACTTTCCAAATCGAAATGCTGATAAATAGAAAAAACTGTTCGAGTTCTCCAGTTTGAGTTTCTAATCTAATTTACACCTGTTAGTTTATTGATAGGTTTAAGCAGAGATAAGGTTTTGAAAGACATCAGGTAGGAGAACACTTAGGTTTTTAGTTTTCAATTTGAGTTCTATTTTTTCTTAAAAATCGGCAATTCGTCTAGATATATGAGTTTTTTTGGGTGTTCTTTGCCTTCTAACCATATTGTGGCTCTGCAGACGACTTTTCCATTAAAAAGGTTTGTTAGTTCTTCGAGGGCGTTCATAGTTTTTCCGGTCGATACTACATCATCTATTATGCAGACCCTTTTTCCCTCAATTCTTTCTTGGTTTATCTTGTCAAGAACTAGTTTTTGTTCTCTATCTGTCGTCATTGATTTAACTGATATCTCGGTTGGGTTTTCCATATATGTTTTTTCGCTCTTTCTTGCAATAGCCACTTTTGCATGATTTAAACTTTTACCAACTTCGTAAACAAGAGGTAAGGATTTAGCTTCTGGCGAAAGTAAAACTTGTGGATCCGCATTCGATTCTCTAATTTTTTCCGCAAGCTTTTTCCCAACTCTTCTGGTAAATTCTATGTCGGAACCCAATACCAACTCGTGATTTGAAGCAATATAGGTATCTTTGGAAACTTTTCTTAAGGGTAACTTTCGTTTCAACCCGCAAATTTCAACTTCATAAAAATCTTGACCTTTATAAGGTAATTCTAAAACCATTTATTTTCCCTATATCACAATTCTATCTTTCATTTTAAAACATAATTTAGTTTTTAACTCACGAAAACCAGTTTTTGTTATGGGTGTAACAAAAAAGTGTTAAAACTTTTTTCGCTTATCTTTTGAGCCGAGTAATTATTTTTACTCCACCTAGCTCTGAATCTTCTATTGCAACGTTCCCGTTGTAGTTTTCCGCTATTTTTTTGACTAGGTACATTCCTAGTCCTGATCCTGCGCTTTTGCCTTTTTTGTAACCTTTTTTGAAGATTTTTTCCCGTTCTTCTTGCGGAATGCCTCGTCCATCGTCTTCAATTATGATATTGTAATCTGTTGCTTTTTTTTGTCCGTATATTCTAATTTTTTGACAGTTTGAATGTTTTATTGAGTTTTCTATTAGGTTTGAAAATAATTCTTTAAGTAGTGGACCTCCTCTTACGTTGAAGTCACACGGCTCGTATTGTATTTCGATGTTTTTGTTTTTTGCTTGGGGTTTTAACTCTTCTATTACTTCGCTCATTATGGAATCTGCGTTTACTTCTTCTATATTTTCTTCAGTTACTTGTCTGAGTAATCTCACTTTTTCGATGAGTTCGCCTCCTTCTTCCAAAGCTTTTAAGGAGTTTTTGATTCTCTTTTTTTCTTTTTCTGAAAGTTTTGTTTCTTCTAAAGTTAGCTCCAGATGACCTCTAGCGACTTGTAATTTATTTCCTATATCGTGTCTTAGCAGTGAGTGTAGGAATTCTTCTTTTTCTTCAGCTTTTTTTCTGCTTGTGATGTCTCTGAGAATCAAGGCTTTTCCGATGTATTTATTTTCAGCGCTTTGGAAAGGGACTTTCCTTATCTCGAAAAACGAGCTTTCGTCGTTTCTAGGAAGTTCTATCTCAACTCCGGACTCATAGTCAACGTCTTTTTCTTTGAGGTCTATTTTAGATGGAAGGACATTCTCGATTTTTAACCCGATTTTTTCGTTAGGGTTGTTTGTGAAGACTTTCAAGAATTTTTCAGCTGATTCGTTCAAATCCACAATTCTATCTTGTTTATCCACGATTATTATCGAGTCCTCGATTTTTTCGAGAATGGTTGTTCTGGCCATTGGCATTATGTCCAAAAACCGGAATCGGATTACGTTCCATCCGGCTATCAATAGTGCGATTGTTAGTAGGATGGGTGTTGGGTTATATATTGGGTATTGGTAAAGCCAGAGATTGTAGGCTAGGTTTCCTAGTGCTGGTGCTGTGAAGGCGGTTAGTAATATAATCGCTTGTTTTAGATATATCCGTCCTAGGCTTACCAGTCTGAAAGCTATTAGGAATGTTCCTCCGAAAAGTAAAGAGTATCCATATCCTCCATATATCCAAAACCCTATTCCTCGCTGATTGTAGAGTATAGAGTTCAACGGTCCGATAATTTTTGTGGTTATGCCTTTGAAGAACAGTCCGTGGTATGAGTTTGTCCATATTAGGATGATGCAGATTATTGGAATTATTAGTAGGAGTGTTATGTTTTTCTTGTTCACCATTTCGCTTCTTCCGGTATATTCTAGGGCGAAAATCATCCAAGCTACTGGGAGTAGACAAACGTTTGCGAATGCTATTTTATCTAGAAGAATGGAATGGGAGAGGGTTTTGATCCATAATTCGGCTCCGTAGGATGACACCCATAAGCTTAGGAGAATTAGGATTACTGTTAATATTTTTATAATCCGAGTTTTTTCGAATTGGATATTGAGATAATATGCGGAGGTGAGAGTGATTAGGGTAGTTCCGATAAAAGGTAAGATATAAGCTATTGCTAGTAAATCCATAATATCCAATCTTAGTTTTGCTTAACTTATTGTTTTAAACTTCGATTTTCACCGGAATACGGTTTTAGGAGGGTTTGTACCGTAATAGAGCTCCTAATCCTTCCATTCTAGCTAACTGTGTTCCGGCTTCATGTTCAGAACTGATCACTTCAACTTCTCCACCAGTGTTTCTAACCTTTTCGATAATATGAGAAATTTCTTCCCGGTTTTTTCTAAGCTTTTCGTCAGAAACCAATAACTTCTCCACTGCTCCCAAATTCGCAACTTCTCTAATCTCTTCCTCTCCATAAGTAGCTTTACCATCGCTCGATATCCTCTCTAAAAACTCCTCAACCCATTCAGTCTCCCTCGAAGTTCTATCCTCGCTAGAAACACGCTTAACAATACCTCTTTTAATAATCTCATTTAAACCAGACTTCCCAGTATGACTGGTTCTACCCAAATGAACCTTCTCAACTAACTCTGGATAATTATCCTCCAAAAACGAAAAAACACTCTTCTTCGTAAAACCAGGACCAGCAATAATAACCGAAGGAATACCCTTCTCACGCACATGATTCTTAATCTTCGAACAAACCTCACCAAAAAACTCTTTTTCAGACAATTCCCTATCAGACTCATACATCTTCCCAGAACGAGAAGAACTAACATCCCCCAACTCCTCCAACCCATACTGCCTCACCAAACCAAAAGTAGCAACCTCATCATCCAAAGCAACAATCAAAACCTCCGGCCGATCACTAGCCTCCTCAGCCTCATCCAACCGATCCAAATCCTCCCGACTCCACTCCTTCGTCAAAGTAAACTTCGAATCAGTATCCAAATTAACAGTATGGTGATCCCCAACATCATCACCCCGCTCAATAACCCCCAAAACCCGCAAATTATTCGAAAACCTTTGAAACTCCACCTCCTTAACACGAACAGCCAACCTCACCCTCCTCTTCTCTCTCCTCTCAGGCCGAATCTTATCCGACTCCGACTCAGGCCTTCTCCAGGTGACTGCGGTTATAATGTCTCCGGGTGAGATTAGGTGTTGTAAGTGCCATAAATCGTTCAAGTTTTCTGTTTGGAGTTTTATTCGGTTTTCTTCTAGATCTTTGTGAATAATTCTCATTTTCTTTCCTTATACGAAATATTCTTAGTCTTTTTTAAGGGTAGGTTTGCCAAGTGGTTTTTATTGTTGATTATCTAACTTCAAAAAGAGAGTTATGGTGACACAAGGAGTAATGCAAGTTCGAGATGCAAGGCCCAAGGATTTGCCTGTGGTTCACGAGATAGCGAAAGATTCTTTTAAAGACCCATATCCACTCCGATTGTTGAAACATATTTACAATACCGACCCGGAAGGTTTTCTAACCGCTGAAAAAGATGGAAAAATAGTGGGATACCTAATCAGCATGGTGAGATGGCAGTACACCGGGCATATTTTAGCTGTTGCGGTCGACAAGAACAATAGGCGTGAAGGTGTAGGAACTGCTCTCATAATGAAATCGATAGAAAAACTCAGGAAAAGCGGAGCAAACCAAGTGAAATTAGAAGTAAGGATTAGTAATGAAGGCGCCCAAAAATTTTACGGAAAAATAGGTTTTGAACCCGAGAGGGTTGTTCCCGAATACTATTCTGATGGGGAAGACGCTGTAACAATGATATACGAATGTTGAAAACTTTCTTCAAAATAAGACTTTTAAAGCCCGCTTTTCGCTTTGTTTTTCCAGTATTTCAATCTAATCCTGATAATCATTAGAATAACTAAAATCCCAATCAAGACAGTCAATAACGCGTATGGAAATTCTCTTACTTTTTCCTTTCCCGTTATCGCATAAAGTGAAAGTTTTGAGTAAGAAACTTCGAGATAAACAAATTTTTCACTTTCACCAATCTTTTCCGTTGCCAAGTACTTCCAATTTTCATTTGCTACGTTAAATCTTTGGAGAGTTATCGAGTCCTCATCTATTTTATTCTCTTTAATCCAAGATTTTGAGACTCTAAACCTAAAGTCCACACTCTTAATATCATTTTCTTCAATATTTTCCGAATTAATTTCTATAAACTTGTACAAGACCCGTGAAACAGAAGGAATATTTTCGGGAAGATTTTCTAATTCCCGCATACTTATTTTTCCATTATCAATAGATTCACTACTCGTAATTCTCACAGAAGTAATCGAAAAGTTTTCAAACTCCAAGACCTTACTTATCCCAGGTTCTAGGGAAAAGATACCGATTGAGGCCCACTTCCCCCCTCCTAAAATGGTTACATTAAAGCTACTGGACAAATCATCTATTGAAACAGGATAAGAACCGACTTTATCTCTTTTTACGGTAAAGGAAACAATTCTTGACTCTCCTACTTCAAGTTCTACTGATCGGGATTTTTCTATTTCCCCGCTTATGAAAAGTTCAACTTTGTAATAATCCTTCTTTTCTCCTACATTTTTGACAGATACTGATATTGTGACGGACTCACCGGGGGTTATGCTTTTAGGAGTGATGGATAGATTACTAATTTCGAATTGGCTGGCGATTGGAACGTTTTTTATTTTTATCGCGGCGTTTTCTTTATCAGAAGAACCTGATGAGTCAGTTACAGTCAATTCTACTATCACCTCAAGATTTTCACTTATTAAAGGCGCGTGAAACTCGGGAGTTGATGTATTCTTATCGGTTAAAACAGCTTTTCCGGTCTGATCTTCTACGATAGTCCAGCTATAAGTTAGATTGTCTCCATCAGGATCAGAACTTCCCCGACCGTCAAGAACCACGGTGGAATTCTCTTCAACAGAATAAGGACCGTTAGAATTAGCAACTGGCGGATGATTAGTCGGTTCTTTTGGTTCTTTCATTTCTTTGGTTGTGAAGGTATAGTCTATAGAAGAGTTTTTGTTTCCTGCATTGTCGGTTGAATGGACTTTAAAGTGATAAATTGTTCCGGAAGCGAGGCCACTTATCTGGATTGAATGGTCTTCTGTTAAAGTAGAATCGTTTTCCGAAGATCCGTATGAGGTTGAAGTACCGTAATCCACCTTACTAGTTGAATTTTCGTTTGTATCCCACGTGATGGTTGCAGATGTTTTGCTTGGTGAAGCATTTACTTTAGAGATAATAGGTGCTTCCGTGTCAATAGTAATAGTTAGATTTTCTGATTTGTTTTCCCCTATATTGTTTATTGCCACTACCATCCAACGATAAGTGCCGTCTGCTAACTCTACTGTATAATTTTCTCTCCCCGGCGACAACAGTTTGTTCTCTTCGGGGGTTTTGAAATCCGAGTTATTATCTATTAGAATTCTATAGTTTTCTATATTACTAATGGGGGACCATTCGAATGTTTGACGATTATCGTTAGTAATGAAGCCATCAACCGGCGAAGTCAAACTAGGTTTTTCGGGAGGTGAATTGATTATTAGTCTGAAGTTATCTGACCAATCCCCTACATTTCCGGCGTTATCTCTTCCTCTAACCCTCCAATAATAATTATCATTGTTTTCAAGATCTACAGTGTATACATTTTCTAAAATCGGAGAATTATCATATACCCTGTTCTCAAAAACATTGTCGGTAGAAATCTGAATACAGTAAGTCACGGGAATAGAATTCTCTTTCAAATCAAGATTTTCCCATCCAAAAGTCTGTAGTGTCTCTCTTGACTCATTATCATTCAGCGGGAAGTATAAGTCGGGAGCAGGAGGACTGACAGTGTCTATTCTAAGCCGCCGGTTTTCAGACCAAGCTCCTATATTCCCCGCATTATCCTGAGCTTTGACTCGCCAATAATAATTATCATCATTCTCCAGATTAGTAATATAAGAATTTTCTAAAACCCGAATATTCTCACAAACTATGTTTTCGAAAAGATTGTCGGTGGATACTTGGATGTGGTAGGTTACGGGTGTTGTGTTTTCTTTTGGGTCTAGGTTTTCCCATGTGAAGGTTTGTGTTGGTGTGTTGTCGTTTGTGTTGTTTTCTGGTTTTTGTAGTGTTGGGGGTTTTGGTGGTTGTGTGTCGATTGTTAGGGTTTTTATTTTTGACCATGGTCCTGGGTTGCCTGCGTTGTCTCTTGCTCGGACTTTCCAGTACCAGGTGTTGTCTTTGAGTTTTGTTGTGTAGGTGTTGTCTTTTCGCCATTGGTTGTCGTTTTCTGGTGTGTTGAAGTCTTTGTTGTTGTCGATTTGGATGTGGTAGGTTACGGGTGTTGTGTTTTCTTTTGGGTCTAGGTTTTCCCAT
>CAYSUV010000060.1:0-6839 GCA_964434275.1 Hadarchaeota archaeon (SeqCode)
TAGTCATGCTGATTGATACTATTCGAGATTTCACTCGATCACCTTCGCGGAGTTTTTTGTTTGTTTCTTTTCCCACGAGGGCGTTTTTCTTCGAGTCATGGCTGATGTAGTCATCGGTGATTTGTGAAACGTGTGCAAGGCCGTCCATTGCTCCAAGTCTTACGAATGCTCCGAAGTCTACGATTTCTACTACTTCACCCGGGGTGATTTCGTGTAGCATTGGTTTGTATGCGAGGGCGGTGAATTCTGCGTTGTGAAAGCTGGCGGCTTCTCCCATTACGACTTTTCCTACTCCTACTTTTTCTACGTCTATAATAGCAAGGATTACTCCGAGGTCGTTGTCGAATAGTCCTTCATAATTGTCTTTCAGAATATCGTGTACTACTTCTTCTTTATTTTCGTCGAAACGTTCTGGGGGGACACGGACCGTGTCTTTGATTTTTACCAGTTCGAACATTGTTTATACCCAATTGTTCATCGGTTAATAGGCGTTTTCTTCCTATCTATTGCTTTCCTTATCAACCTAAATTCCTACGTTCTTTAACCATTCATTCTTTATAAACTTCGTTTCCATTTCACTTACTCTCTGTTTATTTTTTGGGTTTTCAGTTAATAAAGCCAAATAATGAATAAGTATTTTTTGTTACTGATTTGTATTTATTTTGATTATAAATGGGATGAATCTTTCATATGTTTTTGTTTATCGGGAAGATATTGGTTTTATGAGAAGAGTGGGAATAAATCAAATTTTTGCCATGGTAAATGATAATAATATTGGCAAGAGTAATTAATCATGTTTAGGTGGGTTTCATGCGTCGTGATAAATTTGAAATAATAAACGATATTCTTTCTATTGCGGAAACACCTGTAGGAAAGACTGCTATTCTTTATGGTGCGAATTTGAACTCTAGAAGGGTGAATAATTATCTTGAACTTCTTGTTGAGAAAGATTTTATCAAAAAAAATGACGGGCCTCCTTTTAAATATGTGGTTACTGATAAGGGAAGAGATTTTTTGAAGCATTATAGGGAATTAAAGAAAGAATTCGATTCTTGATTTTTTCGATAATAGTAATTTTTAGTTTTTGAGTAAATCAAAACCGAATTTTGTGATTTTTGTTCTGGTAGTTTTTTCTACTAATCCCATTCCCTCCATATGTTCTAATATTTTTTCTAATTCTTTCCTTTCTATGTTTAAGCGTGAAATCAATTCTTTTTCACTAGCATATTCATCGGAGGTTTGCTTCTTTTCTAATAATCGTAAAATTTCTAGCGCTATTTTTGTTTTTGGCGTGTTTTGATCACTTAATTTTTCGTCGGCTTTTTTTTCCTCAAGCATTTGTATCACTAATATTAAGGGTGGTTTATGTTCATATTAACGAAGTAGAACTTACAATCTGTATTTGAGGTCTGGACCATAGGTTCAGACCATGAGTTCTTCTCTTTATATACTCTCTCAAAGCGTCTTAGGCTTTGTAGGAAGATGAAAAATATGAAAGGAGGTGGAAAACAATGAGAAAATTTACCCCAATCGCTCTCAGCATTTCATTTATCTTAGTGGTCGGTGTAGTGGGTGGAATGGGTGCATACGCTCAATTCACTCACAAATCATCGAGCACCGGTAACAATTGGACTTCAGGTACTATCGAACTAAGCGTTGACGGAGATAGTTCAGGAACAACAGTACCATGGTCTTCTACAGCTTTTGGAAGAAATCTAAAACCAGGGGACACTTACTTTACAGGTTTCAAAGTTCTAAAAAATGAAGGAGATTTAGACGGAAAATCAAATGTAACAATAAAGAACCTAATGTGTCTGGAAGGAACTTTAAGATCTGCCGAAATAGCTGCTGGAGAGTCCGCAGGTGTACAATTAGACCCTGATGGATTCAGTCAAGAAGGAGGATATGGAGAACTCTGGGATCAAATTATGTTCACCATCGTGCTTGATGATGGTGATGGCGTTAGAGATTGGCAAGATCAAACTATAGGACTATACCCAGATGAAAGTGGTTACTACCGCATTTCTGTTAACTCGCCCATCTCTTTAGACAGTGACTTCAAAGTCGGGGAGACTTTGGGAGTTGGAATAGAAGTAAAGTTCATAGATGACAGCTGGACTCCATACGGATGGATTTTGGATGGAGTGCCAAACAACGCAGCTATGAGTGATATGGTCCAGATGGACTTAGACTTTGATCTTGTACAAAACTAAACGCAAATGAAGGCTTCTGACTGCAAAAAGCCGGGAGCTTTCAAACCTTTTACTATTTTTCACATCCTGAGCCCTGCAGGAAATCAGGGCAATTCACGCTCAAAAAATGAAAATAGGAGTTGAAAATAAAAAATGAAAATAGAAAGATTATTCGGCGTAACAACGAAAGTGATAATCGTTGGAGTGTTGCTAGCGTTAGCTATTCCGAGTGTAATCTATGCTTTTCCAAGAATTGCAGGTGCTGATAGTTCTTATGTGATTTTGGGGGGAAGTATGGAACCAGCGCTTCAACAAGGGGATGTTGCATTAGTCGGAAAAGCCGGAGAATCAACCTTGGCAATCGGTGATGTTGTTCTAGTTACTAATGAGAAAACTTCATACTTACACAGAATCGTTGAAATGAAAGAATTAGCGGGTGAAACGGTATTGAAACTTCAGGGTGATGCTAACGAGGCTCCCGACCCTGGTTATGTAAACGCATCGATGATAAGTGGAGAACTAATGTCTACCCTCCCGACAGGAGTTATATTCACTCCCTATGGGTATGGTTTCTTCATATTCACTCCTCTAGCATTACTCGTGGGAAAGCAAGTGATTAGAGTAAACAAGTTCTACGAAGGAAGAAAACGAAAAATAAGGAGAGGATTCAAAGCATTCTTCTTAGGCAAATCTGCTGGAAGACAAAGAAAACCAGTAAACTTACTTGACGGTACAAGCATTGCACTACTAATGATTTTCCTTATGGGAAGCGCATTTCTAATAGCACCCTTCTATACTTCCACAAGTAGGGGTATATTCACAGACACAAAAACACGAGAACTCTCGTTAGGAGCAGGCGCTTGGAAAGTACCGAGCCACCTAACATGCGAAGTAACAGTAACCGAAAAAGAAATCCCAATATTCAACGGAAGTGTAATACTTCACGGAGTAAACATACATGGAAGACTAAGACCAAACCTAGAAAACGAATCTATACTAATCCAAGTCAGAAGAACAGGCCCGCCTATTCCTATGGCACAACAATTAGCTTCGGAAATAGGTATGGATTTCTATCCTAACAATCTTAGCTCGATAACTCAAGGATGGTTTGAATTAGGAACTGTGGAAACTAGAGAAGATGGAACTTATTCCATGTTAATAGGAACTTTCCTGCCTGGAGTGTATGAGTTCAGAGCGAAGTGGAGTGGGAATTCAGATTTTCTTGAAGTTACTTCAGAACCATATTCGATAACTGTTCCCTTGCCAGTACTTGTCGGTCTTCCGATGAGTGCTGGTCGGGAGTTTTATGATCAATCAAAGTGATGATAGGAGGTGTAAAAAATGAAAATGACATGGAAATCAACAGCTTTCGTTACTATCATAGTCGGAGCTTTACTTCTTTACGGTACTCACTATACTTACGGTTTGCCTAAAGAAAAAAGAACAGTCGCTACGTTGTACTCTTACGAACAAGAGACAAAAGGTAACCATTCAGCTTACTTAGAACCGAACCTCCTCTACGAAGAGGTTATTGGCGAAAATGAAACAATCTACACGAGTTTAGCAGAAAAGATAGAAATAAATCTGTCCTACGCTTTCACATGCACTGCATCTGGTGATTTAACGGTAGAGTACGAAACTTCTAGCGCCCTATCGAATCCAGGAGAAGGTGGATGGAGCAAAGCTATAGATCAATTAGTTACAATTCAAGAGACAGAAATGGTAGTGGATAACGATTCAGCGAAAATAGAAATATTATTAACTTACGATGTTCCCGAACTGCTAGAGTTAATCGACAATATCCAAGATAATATAGAAATGATGGATGGAACCCACCAAATCACAACAACAGTAAGTATCACTACCAACCATGAGACAGAATTTGGAGTTATCGGAGAACCAATTGAACAAGAAGCGATTCTAAATATAAGCAGAAGCCTAGGAACTTACAAAGGAACGATCGGTGTTACGATTCCTGAAGTAAGTGTGAGTGAGGAAGAAGAAGAAACTCTCGTTGTAAAAGTAGGAAGTTCGAAACCGATCAGACTAGGGGCCACTTTCGCATTATTGGCATGGATTCCAGTAGGGGCAGTGTTAACCGGAAGTAGGTATAAAGCCGACAAAATTGATTTCGAGAAAATGCCTGAAGCACAAAGGATTCTCCGAACCAATCCGGTTATTGAGACGGAAGAAACTCCGGATTTACCCGTTCAAACGGTAAGCAGTATGAAAGGGTTAAAGGAGATAGCTGATGACTATGGTTCAAGAATATTCCACACAATGAAAAATGGAAAAGATGTTTTCTTTGCCACTGATAATATCGTTTACCAATACGTGGTGAGAGAGAACTAGCTAAAGGCATTATAAAATCAAAAGTAACTAAGAAGGGCAATTATTTTTGAACCCTTCTTAGAAATTCTTTTTCCAAATTTTTAGATGGCAAAGCGGTTTTATTCTTAGTCTTTCGCTAGGTCGAATTCTGGTTCTATTGTTTCATGTGTTCTGAGTGTTTCGAAAAGGAAGGTAGCTAGGTTTTCAAATCCTTTTTGTGTTTTTGCTGAAACCGAGGGGAATTGTGAAGGTGTGTACATTTCTATTAATAGGTCCGCTATATCCACATTCATCTGACTTCTCATCCCGAATTCTTCCACTTGTCTAAACATTCGCGGATCGGCCATCATCCTCTCTAATTCTTCCATTTTTTCCCGTTCTATGAGATCGATTTTGTTAAGAGCTCGGACCATAGGTTTTTCCAAAGCGTATTGGGTAGCTAAAGAGTAAAGGTACTGGCTTGGGAAAGTTTTTAGAGGGGCTGTGCCGTCGATGAGGTAAATGCTCCCGTCTGCGAATTTTCGAAAGACTTCGGCTCCACCTCTGAATACAAAGGGTTCGAGTTGTCCGGGTGAGTCGTATAGGATGAAGTCATCTTCGAATTCTGGGATTTTTAGGTCGTTTAATCTGTCTACGGCTTCTAGTGTAGCACCGTTCGGCCCTAGATCCATTTCTGACATTAGTTGGTCGAGCGTGTAGGCTTCTCTTACATCGAAGTCTGGTTCGTAAGGGACTTGTATTGTTCCTGCATCTAGGTTGACGTATCGGACTGAATAGTTTAGTTCTAGGTATTGTCCGAAGTTGCTTGTTAGTAAGCTTTTTCCAGATCCGGCTGGTCCTACGATTAGTATGTTCATTGTGTTCTTCGTTTAGTGAGTTTTTTCGGGTTAAAACTTGTGGTGGTTTGATTGGTTTTTAGTAGCAGTAATTCTCTTCATTTTTAGTGGGGTTGTTTGTTTTGGGAGAAGGTTTTTGGAAGATGGAGAAGAAAGACGAAACCGATGTTCTTATTTTAGATGGTTATGTGGATGAACCTAGTCAACTGGGCGTTCCTCCGTACATTTCCACTGAACCTCGCTTAATAGCGGGAGTTCTAGAAGAAACAAATTTAGATTGGGAATATCTTACAGCAGATGAGTATAGGGTTTCTAGTATTCCAAAATGTGATGTTATACTTGTTCATGGAGGAGTCACGGTTTCAGGGACTTATCTTAGCGGAACCCCATTATCATCCAGAGAAGCTGAGGAAATAGGTGAACATCCAGCTGAAACTTTTCTCGGCGGTCCGTTTGCCAGATATGGAGAGGTGGAGGGTTTTGATCATTATGTTGAAAAGGATTTGTCCTCTTATTTTCACGATTTTTTGGAGGGGGTGCCGGAAGACAGGTGGTTGACTTCGGAGGAGAGGGAAGAATGGTTGGTTAAAGGTGCTAAGGTGGTTGAGGAACACCCGATGTATCCGGATCCGTTGATAGCTGAAATGAGTTTGTATAGGGGGTGTCCAAGGTATTTTACTGGTGGTTGTTCTTTTTGTTCCGAACCTTTGTATGGAGAACCTGATTTCAGAGATCAAGAAGATGTTTTAGAGGAGATAAAAACTCTTTATGATTGGGGTCTGAGACATTTTCGTATCGGAGGTCAGTCTTGTACTGTTAGTTACAAGGCTGGCGGAGTAGGTTCTGAAGAAATTCCTGTACCTGAACCTGGTGAGATTAGAGAACTCTTCGAAAAAATTTCAGAAAACTGTCCGGAAATAAGAGTACTTCATCTTGACAATGCTAACCCTGCTGTGATTGCGGAGTTTCCGGAAAGGTCCAGAGAGATTTTGGAAATTCTTGTGGAACATACAACTTCTGGAAACATTTTGGCTTTGGGGATGGAGTCCGCTGATCCGGTTGTTGTACGTGAGAATAATCTTAATGCAAGTCCTTCTCAGGTTTGGAAAGCTGTGAAGATAATGAACGATGTAGGTAAGGAAAGGGGGGAGAACGGGATGCCTAAATTGTTGCCCGGTTTAAATTTTTTAGCGGGTCTTAAGGGGGAGAGCGTTGAAACTTTTGAGAAAAATTTTCAATTTTTGAAGAGGTTGGCAGATGAAGGTTTTTGGCTGAGAAGGATAAATATTCGGCAAGTCCTTTCTCACAGAGAGGATTTTCAATTGAACCATCGGGAAGAGTTTAAAAAATTCAAGAAGCGTGTGAGAGAGGAGGTTGATCGGCCTTTGTTGAAGAGGATGTTTCCGAGGGGTACTGTTCTTAAGAATGTTTATATGGAGAAGCGGGATGGGAGTAATACTTTCGGGAGGCAGGTGGGGAC